>NZ_JAKGAW010000012.1:0-111547 GCF_021532475.1 Pseudoalteromonas sp. APAL1
GCATTTACCTTCGCCGCACTTACCTTCTTTAGCTGCTTTTTTATCTGCGCCGCATTTACCTTCGCCGCACTTGCCTTCTTTAGCTGCTTTTTTGTCGCCGCCGCATTTACCTTCGCCGCACTTACCTTCTTTTTCAGCTTTTTTATCGCCACCACACTTACCTTCGCCACATTTACCTTCAGCGGCATCTAGCTGATAACCAGCTTGCATTTGCTGAAATTCAAATGGGTTAGCGTTAGCATCAGTGGCTGCAAAACTTGACGCACCAACTACAACCGCACCTAATGTTAATGCAATTGAATTTTTCTTAACTGTGTTCATTATCGACTCTCTTTTTTATAAAGGGTTATTAAACAAGACCTGCGAACTGAAAATTACTTTCAAAATTACTAAATTATTTTCTGAAACCGATGATAAAGCAAATTACGATTTATCAAATATAGAATAGCAGGTAGAATACGCGTCCAATTTTTATTAAGTATACAGGTATCATGCGACTAATTTTAGCACCAATGGAGGGAGTTGTCGATTTCAAAATGAGACAGCTACTCACTGATTTAGGTGGATTTGATTTATGCGTTACAGAGTTTGTTCGTGTCGTTGAAGACACACTACCCGAGCGTGTATTTCATCGTTATTGCCCTGAATTAAAAGCCGGTGGTTATACCCGTGCTGGAACACCAGTGCGGATTCAATTACTAGGCCAAGTTCCTAATGCATTGGCTGAAAATGCAGTCAAGGCAATACTCTTAGGATCTCATGGTATCGACTTAAATTTTGGCTGCCCAGCAAAAACTGTTAATAAAAGTAAAGGTGGTGCTGTACTTTTGAAAGATCCTGAGCACATGTACGAAATAATCAAAGCCGTACGTGATGCAGTTGATCCACGTCATGAGGTCAGTGCAAAAATCAGACTAGGGTTTGATGACGATAGCAACAGCCAAGAAATTGTTGATGCTGTTGTCAGTGCGGGTGCATCAAGTCTTGCTATTCATGCAAGAACGAAAAGAGATGGATATAATCCACCGGCATACTGGGAAAAGATCCCTCCGTTAATCAAAGATAAAAACATTGCTGTTGTTGCTAATGGTGAAATTTGGCAAGTTGAAGATGCATTGCTGTGTCAAAAACGCAGTCATTGCCAAGACTTAATGCTTGGTCGTGGTGCTCTAGCAATGCCTGATTTAGCTAAGCAAATAAAAGCACATGTCGAAAATGAGCAGTACACTCCGATGCTTTGGGAGCATGTGATTTACCATATTATTCACTCTTCTATGCATCAAGATGAAAGCAAGTGTGAGAAATATTTTGCTTCTCGAACCAAGCAGTGGCTTGGATACCTAAAACGCCAGTACCCACAGGCCAACGCAATTTTTGATGAGATTAGGCGTTTAAAAGCCAAAAATGAAGTTGCAGATGTACTTAGAAAGTATGCCAAAGCGCCGAGTATTGATGCAAATCATAACTAGCTAACTTGTTTTGTTTGATAATGTCAGTATTGCCCACTTGGAATAAACGCGATGAACAATACTGAAATTCAAACAAAGTTATCTGCAGAACTTGCGCAGGTTAGACAACGTTTACTCGATATGCTAACTAATTCTGATCAAGGCTATCATCAGCAACTGCTATCGCAACTCAAGGATAATCCCCCTTCAGAGTGGTTAGAGCTGACAGCGAATAATCTTGGCCCTGAGTATCAACTATTAATTTCTCGCATAGAAAAATTAGAAGCAGCTCTATGCCAGATTGATATTGGGCAATATGGTTATTGTTGTGATTGTGAAGAAAAAATTGATGATGAACGTTTACTTGCAGATCCAGCAAGTCAGCGCTGTCGGCGATGCGCTCCTTAGAGCGCAGCACATTAATTTACAAATATAAAACTCATCGCAGGATAAAGGACAATATCCTCAATTAACCAATCAGCTTGCAGCTGATCAACATTCAAACGCTTCATTAAGTTGACACGAGCTTGCTGTTCACTCCACGTGTGATAATGGATCCCCACATCAGTTTCCATCATTACTTGCCAAAAGTATTGCTCGCCTTCTGATAATTCACGTTTATTTTGTAGCGGATCAATAAATTCTAACTGCCAATCAAAACCATCGTGCTGATGTTCTTGGGTAAAATAGCTCATTACTAATGGTTTTGTATGTGAATCAGTTAAAGGTAGTAAAAAATCAGCACTGTGAGGCTGCTTTAAAGCCAGTTGTATCTCGCTAAGCCAATCTAACGGTGGTTTAGTCACACCACTAAAGTAATTCAATTTACTCTGATACCAATCTTTACCATTCGCCAAGCCAACCAAACCCAGTTTTGTGCGTGGCTTATATTGCGTTAAATATTGATTAAGTTTATTGAGCGCTGTTTGCACGTGGTTATCATTGTTATTTAAATGAGCTGTAACCATATTATGTAACAAGGTTAATTCGATTTTATTCAGTTTAAGATTACTCTGCTCAGCTGCAATTAAACGTGTTTCAACCAATTCTAACCAGGCTGCTAATCCCTGCTCACTGAAATCACCTTGTAGACGAGCGTTGCTAATAACATCACGTTGAATTGGCCATACAAAATAACGTTCAGGGTAACGCTCAGCAATGATCAGATAGTTCAATTGCGCTTGTTGAGAGTCAGTTAACTCTGTACCTTGTAGCCCTTTATAAGCGAGGTGTCGTGCCTGTAAATAGCTCTCAGAGAAAGGCCAACTTGTTACCTTGCTATGTTCATTTTGGTTAGATAATAAATTATTAATGTTTCGAAGTTCTTGCTGTCCTTCGTGAACCGTGTTGAATTTTGTAGTTTGTTCAGAACAAGCTATCAGCATCACACTGGCGACAAGTAAAAATACGATCTGTCTTAGCATTATAAAATTCCATAAAAAAAGCCCCAGAGGGGCTTTTTAATTTAAAACAACATCAATTAGATTTTCACGCCATTACGGTTCGCTTTATCTTTGATGAAGGTTGACCAGCTCTTCGCGAATTTACGCGTACGCGGATCGTCCATTGCTTTAGTGATAGCGTTATAAGCTTGCTTGTACTTCTCTTGGTAGTAATAAGCTTCAGCTAAGTCAGAGTAGATAGTTCCTTTTTTATCAGAACCTAACTCTAACGCCTTGTTCAAACGAACAACGGCTGCACTATAGTTTTGCGATTGTAAAAGTAATGAACCTGCTTTGCGGTAAAGCTCTGCATCGTCATCAAATTTAGCCGCTTCTTCATAGTATTTAGCTGCTTTCTCAATATCTTTTGAGCGGTGGTAGTTAGATGCCACTGCACTGATATTTTGCTTATTACGCTTAACTTTATTTTCGTTAATTGCCTTTTCAAGCACAACTGCTGCTTTGTAAGGAATATCGTTTAACGAATAGAAGTTAGAAAGTACTTTGTATTCAACTTCATTTTCAAAATAGCCATTTTTATAGGCAACTTCCATGGTCGCAAGACCTTTCTTGAAGTCTTCGGTTTGTAGGTAATATTTACCCAAACCAACCCAGGCTTTTTTGTCTTCAGGCCAAACACGAACAATCTCTTCAGCTACTTCTACCATGTTTTTGTACTGTTTAAGTTCAAAATAGGCAGCAAGCTTTAATTGGTAAGAGGCTTTAGCAGGCTCTTTTGCCAATTCGATTGCTTTGTTTGCAGCAGGAAGTACGTCTTTATAAAGTTTTAACTCGTAGTTTGCTTGTGCAATACGTGTATAAACTTTGTCGTCTTCCTCACCTGTGAAGTCCATCCAAGCTGCATAAGCTTCTTTTGCTTTTGCATATTGCTCTGTACCTGCGTACATGTCACCTAATAGTTTTAGGCCTTGCTCTTGGTCAGCAAAGTTTAAAACATCAGGTTTAACAGCTGCTTGAATGTGCTTGATAGCTAACTGGTACTGCTCTTTTTGAGCGTACATTTGACCTAAATAACGGTCAACAGTTGCTCTGTCGAAGTCATCCGATGCATCAATTTCTTTAAGCAATGCAATGGCTTCGTCAAGCTTTTCTTCATTGTACAAGTCAAACGCTTTAATTACTTTCTTACCAACGCGCTCACCCATAACTTTAGTTTTTGCTTTTTTACGCGCTTCAATTTTCGCGTAGTCTGGCGCCGCTAAAGCAGGTGCAGTAAATACCACACCCGAAAGTGACATAAGAAGCGCAAGAGCAGTTACTTTAGATAAATTTCTCATTACTCGCCTCCTTAGTTGCCTTGATTAAGTTTAAAGTCTAGTTGTACTTGAAGACCAAATTGCTTTTGTGGCTTACCATCAATAACTTTTGGACGGTATTTCCACTTAGATAACGCTCGCTTAGCTTCGCGGTCGAAGATACGTTTAGGATCTGCATCGATCACTTCGATATCTTCTACACCACCTACTTCGTTGATAGTGAATGAAAGTTGAACCCAACCTTCTTTACCATCACGCGCTGCTTGCGTTGGGTATTTTGGTTCAATACGAACGATAGGTGTAGCATCACCATCACGTCCAAATGCACCAGGACCACTTAGGCCACCAGCTGTGCTTCCCACATCGATGCTTGGCATATTAAATGACAAACCACCAGTATTTGGGTTGCTGTTTTCCGGCTGAGGCGGCTGCGGTTTAGGCGGCTGCTTTGGCGGTGGCGGAGGCGGAGGCGGAACACGCTTCCTCTCCTGCACCTTAGATTCAGGCGGATTCGTCATAATTTCGACTACAATCTGTTCTTTTTGTTCAGTCGCACGATCAGCTCCACCGGAGATGAGGTACGCCATGAAGTAGAACAAGCCGAAAGTAACTGCCCCACCTGCAATCAGTGAAAACAGAAAACGAATCATTACTGATCTCCAGCTATTGAAATTTTAAGGTTATCACCCGTCGCTTTGATCTGGTCCATAACTTTAACTACTACGCCGTGTTTTGCTTCTTTATCAGCTTGCAAAATTACAACTTCAGTAGGTTGTTCTGCTAATAAACTTTCAAGTTTAGCTGATACACGCTCAACGTCTACTTGTTGTTTATCAATCCAGATTGCACCGTCAGCACGGATAGCAACAAAAATGTTTGCATTTTTTTGCTTCGTAGCTGCAGCTGCTTTAGGTTTATTGACTTCGATACCAGCCTCTTTAACGAACGATGTAGTTACGATAAAGAAAATAAGCATGATAAATACGATGTCAAGCATTGGCGTCATGTCAACCGCTGCTTCTTCTTCTTCACGAAAACGTTGTTTACGTGCCATATTTAATTCTCTCTCTAGTGATGAGGCATGCTATCTACAAGTTTAGCTTTCGCCATTCTCGCTCTTGCCTCAAGGCGTGAGCTAAAGAATACTCCAGATAGTGCCGCAACCATTCCAGCCATTGTTGGGATTGTTGCCATTGAAATACCTGATGCCATTAAACGTGCGTTACCAGTACCTTGAGTAGCCATGGTTTCGAAAACCGCGATCATACCCGTTACTGTACCTAGTAAGCCGATTAAAGGACAAATAGCTACCAATGTCTTAATCAACAACATACGCTGATCTAATTTTTCAGACGCTTCAGAAATCCATGCTTCACGGATTCTGTGTGCGTACCAAGACGTAGTGTCTTGGCGGGCATCCCACTGAGCTACAATGTTCTTCGTCATACGAGGAAACTCAGCTAGTAGGAACCAATAGCGCTCAATCATTAAAACCCACATAAGAAAGAGTGCTATCGCGACCACGTATAAAACCTGGCCGCCTGTGCCAACAAAATCCCTGATAGATTCCCAGATCTCCATCAGGACTAGCATTAGGCTTTCTCCTTCTCCGCGTGAGCAGCGATAATACCAGCGCTTTGCTCATCAAGGACATGTAAAACCGACTTACTACGACTTGCAACGATTGAGTGAAGTAGAATAAGTGGTAGAGCTGCAATTAGACCTAGCGCAGTAGTAACAAGTGCTAGAGAGATGTTACCAGCCATGATCTTCGGATCACCTGTACCGAACAATGTGATTGTTTGGAACGTTAGGATCATACCGATAACCGTACCTAGTAGACCTAGTAATGGAGCGATTGCTGCCAAGATCTTGATGATGTTGATACCAGCTTCGATGCGAGGCGTTTCACGTAGAATTGCTTCGTCAAGTTTAAGCTCAAGGTTTTCAACGTCTTGATTCTTGTTGTCAGCGTAAACCTTAAGAATACGACCCAGTGGGTTGTTTGTATTCGGAGTAGAAAGGTTTTTAAGCTGGCTCTTAATCTTAGTGCTAGTAAGCGCAAGATCAAGGAAACGAACGATGAAGATAAGTAGACCAACAACAAGTAATACTGTGATGATGTAACCTACTGTATCACCTTGATGGTAGTATTCCATTAACGACTTCTTCTGCGTGTTGATACGTAAGATCGCGCCGCGAGTCGGGTCGATGTATACGCCAGCGTAGTTGTCTGCAGAAGTTTTTTCTAAATCGCTGATACCAGCTAGGATGTAGCTATCAGGTTGCTTACCTAGAGGTTGGATCGCTTTAGTTTCTGGAGAGTAGATTAAGTAACCGTTGTCAGTAACTAAGTTGAAGTTACCAATACGCGTTACTTTCTTCATTGAAGATGAACCGTCAAGACCTGCAACTTCAGTTTCGAAAGTTGAAACTTTAGCTGATTCAGTCATTTCAGTTTGAAGAGAAATCCAAAGTTCTTCAAGTTCACGTACAGTTGGAAGCTCTTTCGCAGCAGCTAGTGAGCGAAGTACTTCAGCACGTCCTGGTTTTTCAGCAGAAACAAGTGATGCTTCGATTGAACCGATTGCATCAGCAGCTGCACGACGTACAACACCGAACATCTCACCTAACGTACCTTGAGCATTTAAAAGAGCTTGCTCTTTCTCAGCTAAAGTATTTTCGTTTTGTGCGTATTCTTTAGATAAACGGTCACCACGTGCTTTTTCAGCAGCTAGGTCGCTTTTTGCTTTGTTAAGTAACGCTTGCTTGTCAGCGCGAGCTGAAAGGAACTCTTGTTCACGTTGCTTGTTTAATTTACCTTCAGAAATACGTTCTTGCTTAACTTGCTCAAGAATTTTGTCTAAAGCATCAGTGTTTGCGTGTGCATTAAGCGCGGTACCTGCAGAAACAGATAGTACTGCTGCAACAGCAAAACCTTTAAATAGTTTCTTCATTATTGATTACTCCGCGCCAAAGATTGGTAGTTTAACAAGTTCTAATGTCGCTTGTTTACGCGCCATACGGATAACTTCTTTAACAGGTTTTAGGTATTCTTCACCTAATTCTTTCCACTGTTTAGTGTTGTTATCCCACACCCACGCGTGCTTAAGGTCAAAAGACTGTGCTACGTAAGTGATACGACCTAAACGACCGAAGTCTACGTTGATATTTTTACCATCAACTTCAAGCGTACCTTGTGAAGCTGTTACAGCTGAGCTGTATGCAGTTTCAACAGTGTAAGCTTCTAGAACTTGGCGGAATTTTTCAGATGTAGTAACTGAAGCTGATGCCATGATGTCACGTAGTCTTTCAACACGTGCTAGGCGGTTTTCAAGATTGAACGGAACGTCCGCTTTGATGAATTGCTCAAGCGTATCGATCATGCGATACATCAAAGGCACAACGTTTTGTTTCGTGTTATCGATTGTTGCGATTTGACGGTCAAACGATTCGATAGACGCGTTTTGGTCAGCGACCAAACGTGCTACGTGATCATTATACACCTTCATTAGCTCAGTTTCGTCAACAACGCTACGGTACTCAGCGATTAGCTCCTGAGTTTGACCATATACATTGTCAATTTTAGTTTGAGACTTAACAGCAGCCTTTTGAATTTGTTGACCTGCATCTTGCACATCTTTCAAAGGATCTGCAATCACATTGCTGCTTGCAAATGCAAAAGCGCCAACCAACGCTGATGCTACAAGACTCTTTCTGATTTTAACAGACATAGTTCCCAACCAATTAAGTAATGTTACTTTTATAATTTAATTACCTTCCGAAGAAGACAACCCTGATATCTTTTAATAGATATCAACCCTCCAATAATGCTAAATGCATCAGAGTCTGTCAACTTGATGTTCGGCTTTCGTCCGAAAAATTTGGTAACTCGTCGTTGATAGGAAAATAGCCCGAACAATCAATTAACAAAAATATAACAGACCCACCAAAGGGAAGGTTCTAAAGCCCTTTACTAGCAAACACCACGTTCATGCTGGGTTCAACCTTAAACATAAATGTAACATTTAATAAAACCAGAAAAGGTATAAGAAAATTTAAAAAAAAATTCTATTTAGTGATCTAAAAAATCTAATTTGCAGAATTTTTATGCACTCATCAGTAGGTAATGTTTAGTAAATGCACAATTGCCTTACTAAACACAAGGATGAGCGAGAATTTATCTCTCACCGCTAAGGGTGAGAGTCTCAAAATATGGCGCGGTCTTTAACAAGCTTTGCTAAAGAGATAATTGAATCAACCTCAAGCTTTTCAAAGATTTTTGTCTTGTACGTACTTACTGTTTTGTTACTAATAAACAGCTTTTCACCGATATCTTTGTTTGAGAGGCCCTGTAGTAAGTAATTCATCACTGCAAGCTCTCGCTCAGTCAGTAATTCATCAATATCTTTTTCAGATGCTATTAAATGCTCTTGAGGAAAGAAGGTATAACCCCTTAAAATCATCTCTACTGCAGATGAAATATCCTCTAAGCTTTCAGCCTTGTTAACAAAACCTTGCGCGCCTAATTTAGCCGCTGTTCGAATAATGTGTTTATCTTGCTTTGCTGATAAAAATAGCACTTTACCAGAGAAGCCACTGCTAACTGCGCGTTTGTATAAACTAAAGCCATCTGAATCTTCTAATTCGATATCTAAAATAGCTAGCGCGACATTATTACTTTTTAAAAACTGTAATGCTTCCTTTTGACTCGCAACAGCTTTTACTTCATTAACCAGAGTTGACTTTGATAGTACCATCTTGATTGCTGTTGCAACCATTGGGTGGTCGTCTACCAAAAGTATATTGTTTCCTATGCTCATCGATTAGCGAACCTTCATTATATTTCATCAAACAAGTATAAGTTACTCAGAATTTATTCCACTTGTGAATACTTTAAGTTTAGCGGGTAATTTTGAGATTGTTGAAAATATCTCAAACATTATAAAAAAGAGGTAACTTAACCTGTTGATCAAAACTACTAGCCAATACAACAGTCAATGTTGCATTGAGTAAATCCCGTCTATGAAGCATATAATACTTTAGTTATGGAGAGTAGCTTTTAGAGGATTGTTATCGAACTTTTAGCTTAATGTCTGACTAAAAAAACCCGAGACAATGCCTTTGGGGGATTATTAATTCGGTACAGACTACCAAGTATGAGGTACAAAGGGATTATTTATATAAGAAGTAGAAAAAATGGTTTAGGAGAAAGCGTAGTATGAATGAGGTAGAGATAGTTGATAATAGGTAATAAATGAATTTTGGTGAAACAGAAACTGTTTCACCAAAATACTTAGTTTCGCATAACGAATTATGCTACTTCTACGTTCTCAGCTTCAGGGCCTTTTTGACCTTGTTTGATGCCGAAAGATACTTGTTGGCCTTCGCTTAAAGTGCGGAAGCCTGTACCTGTGATAGCACTGAAGTGTACAAATACGTCAGGACCATTTTCTTGTTCAATAAAACCGAAGCCTTTTGCTTCGTTGAAGAACTTAACTTTACCAGTAACCGTGTTTGACATACCAAATTTTCCTGTAAGTCAATTATTAAAATTCAGCCATAATGGCTCTATCCTCCCTGAGTGAATGCCCAAAAACTAGGGGGTAAAGTACAGGAAGAACCAATAACCAACCGGTAACCGAACAAGCCGCACATTATCCGTAAATTCTATACGCAAAAACTCAAAGCAATTTAAGACTAACACATTAAATAGCTTTTAGCTCTATTAATCGAAAATTATTTTGAGGTCAACGGCTAAACTTTTAAATATGACAGGCATATTTCTAAACAATTAAAAAATAATAAAAAAGCCCAACGTAATGTTGGGCTTCTGAATAATATTAGCTAACAGTAAGCTCGCTTACTTAACTTGCCAATCCATGTTAGCTTCAGCTTTGATCGGCACTACCTCAGAGTCTCCTAGTTTGTAACTTGCAGGAACAGTCCAGCTTTCTCTTACCAGTGTGATCGTGTCTTTATTACGCTCTAAACCGTAGAAGTCAGGGCCAAAATGGCTCGCAAAACCTTCCAGCTTATCTAATGCTCCCGCCTCTTCAAATGCTTCAGCATATAATTCAATCGCTGCATGTGCTGTGTAAGCACCTGCACAGCCACACGCAGCTTCTTTTTTATCTTTATAATGAGGAGCAGAATCAGTGCCTAAGAAAAACTTTTTGCTACCGCTTGTCGCTGCAGCAATCAATGCTTGCTGATGAATATTACGTTTTAAAATTGGTAAACAATAATAATGTGGACGAATACCGCCCGCTAGCATGTGGTTACGGTTATAAAGTAAGTGGTGAGCTGTGATTGTCGCCGCTACATTATCAGGTGCGTTATTAACAAACTCTACGGCATCTTTAGTCGTAATATGCTCAAGTACTATTTTAAGTTTAGGGAAGTCAGTTACTACATCGGCTAAAATTGTATCGAGGAAAACTTTTTCACGGTCAAAGATATCAATTGATGAATCTGTCACTTCACCATGCACTAGCAGCAACATCCCTACTTCTTGCATTGCCTCAAGTACTGGGTAAATATTTTTGATTGATGTTACACCCGAATCTGAGTTGGTCGTTGCACCGGCTGGGTATAATTTTGCCGCAACAATTTTACCCGTTGCTTTTGCTTTTTTGATTTCTTCTGGTGAGGTTTTGTCCGTTAAATAAAGCACCATCAAAGGCTCAAAATCACCCTGAGGGCCTGCGGCTTTAATTCGCTCATAATATGATAAAGCACTGTCAGTGCATGTGGCCGGTGGAACAAGGTTTGGCATAATAATCGCGCGCCCCATATAGCGGCTTGCATCACGTACAGTATCGGTTAGCTGATCACCGTCACGTAAATGAATATGCCAATCGTCTGGGCGGGTAATTGTTAGTGTTTCAATCTTATTTATATCTGACATTGCTGGTTTCCACGGCTAAAGTTAGAGGGGTAGCGCAAACTTTATACAAATAACGAAGTTATTTTTTGAAGTTTGTGTTCAGATGCCTAGTTTACACCAGTTGCTGTTTTTTTTGAAAATAACTTTGTAGATAGTTTGATAGTAGGTTAACGTAATAAGTTAATAAAACATTTGGGTTACTTTTCTTTCTATGTCTAAGAATTTAGATACAGCGTTTGCACTTGAGGTCAAAACTGACCAACTCCATATTATTAATCAATTCTCTTCATCGCTAATGCAATTAGATACTGTTGAAGAATTATTAGAGTATGTGACTTCGCAAGTAGTAAGCAGGCTTGGATTTATAGAATGTGTCATATTTTTAGTCGATGATGAGTCTCGTACATTAAGAGAAGTTGCGTCTATGGGAACCACTCTCGCAGACGATACATACCATATTGTGCGCACCGAAATTAGTTTTGAGCAAGGTATTACTGGGTATGTCGCTTCAACCGGTAAACCGTTAATGATTGGTGATGTAACAAAAGACGAACGCTATATTGCCGATGCCCGCCCTGCACTTTCTGAACTCTGTGTTCCTTTAGTATATAAAGAAAAGGTATTAGGTGTTATTGATTGCGAGCACCCGCAAAAAAACTATTTTAATGACGCCCATTTAGAAATTTTATCTACAGTCGCACATTTACTCAGTGCAAAGTTAAATCAAGTCAGAACTGTAGAAAACCTTCAGCAAACAGTAAAACAATTGAACGATGCTCAAAAGTTGGAAAATTGCATGTTGCAAATCGCCAACCTTACTTATCAGTCAAGTGAACTCGATAGCTTTTTTGAGTCTTTACATAGCATTATCACCTCGTTACTCAGAGCAGATAACTTTTTCATTGGGCTATATGATAAACAAAGTGATGTTTTAGATTTAGTTTATATTATCGAAGAAGGTGTCCGTTCTAATGCACATACTAAAATTTCTAAAGAACTCTTAAAAGATACGGCCTCTTACTACCTTTTAAAAATCGATAAATCACTGTTGTTTAATAAAGAGGCGTTTCAACAACATATTGATGCGGGTCATTTTAAAATGGTTGGTCGACAAGCAGAGTCTTGGCTTGGTGTGCCATTTAAAGTAAATGATCGAATAAGTGGAGTCATTGCAGTTCAAAGTTACAGTAAACACTACCACTATAATGAACATGACCGTGCTTTACTTACTTATGTCAGCCGCCAAATCAGTATGGCAATCGACAGGCAGTTATCACGTCAGGAGCTAGAACATCGTGCATTACATGACGAACTTACCGGACTGGCAAATAGATCGCTCCTCATCGAACGAATAAAACATGGTATTTTGCGCTTAGCACGCGCAAATAAAGGCACACACCATGCTCTACTCTATTTAGATTTTGATCGTTTTAAGAGCATCAATGACTCACTCGGCCATGAAGTGGGAGATCATTTTTTAGTAAAAATCTGCGAGCTCATACAAGGTACGATCCGAAATACAGATACATTTGCTAGATTAGGTGGAGATGAATTTGCCATTTTCATGGAAAACATAACAGATAAACAACAAGTTCAAGATGCTCTTGAGCGTATTAAGGCAGCTTTAGCAAAACCACTGAATATTGATGGCCATTTATTACAAGCATCAACCAGTATTGGCGTAGCATTCTGTGAAAGCACTAATGATAAGGCTTATAAACTTTTGCAACATGCCGATGCAGCTATGTATGAAGCCAAGTCGTCAGGCCGTGGGCAAGTTAAGTTATTTAACAATACCATGCGCAAAAAGTTAAAAAATCATGCCGACATTGAAAACGACTTACAACATGGCATTGAGCATAATGAGTTTGAGCTTTATTACCAGCCCATATTCACAATTCAAGATACACAGGTTGTTGGTTTTGAGGCACTTGTTCGCTGGCATCATCCAACCAAAGGTTTTGTCTCTCCTGCCGACTTTATTCCTGTTGCAGAAGATACTGGTCAAATAATCAATCTAGATTTACATCTTCTAGATTTAGCTGCGCAACAAATAGCCAATTGGACAAAACAAGGCCTATCATTTGGTAGAGTCACTGTTAATGTTTCCTCACGACACTTTGCAAGTTTAGACTTTGTTTCGCAAATACACGCATTATACGCAAAGCATCAATTACCTTTAGGCTCGCTTTGCATTGAGATCACAGAATCTGGCTTGATTGGAAATTTAGAGCTTGCGACTAAAATTATTGAGGGATTATCGCCACTAGAAGTTAAATTATGTCTAGATGACTTTGGCACTGGTTATTCTGCACTTGGGTATTTGCATCAACTACCAATCCACATTTTAAAAATAGATAAAAGCTTCATTGATCACTTAAGTAAAGGACAAAACCCATTAGTAGATGCGATTTTATCCTTAGCACAATCTCTACAATTAGATGTTGTAGCCGAGGGTATTGAAACGAATCAGCAACTTGCTATTTTAAAACAAACTCAGTGTAAGTTTGGCCAAGGTTTTCTCAAGGCCCGCCCTATGCCGATCAGTGAAGCAGAAAACATTATACGTAATGGTCTTCACTAAGAGTATGAAAATGAAAGCCTTACACTAGCAAGGCTTTCATTGATATCTACTATACTACAATTCCCCAGGCGCAAAGTTATCTACTGCTATTGCCTGCTTGCGGAGCGAGTTCGCCTCATTCATTCGTGTAGCTACGGTTTCGTTTATGAGGTTTTTATCTGCAGCAGCAGCTATCGCATCTTCCAATTCTAAGTGACGACCAATCGTGCCTTCTTTTTGCCATTTGCGTAATTGTTTAAAATCTTCATGGGTATCAATCATCGCGATAAAGGCATTTTCCATTACCCCGGTACCTGCATTTTCATCAACATAACAAAGGTGCGTGAGTCTGTCTCTGAAGACGCCTGGTTTACTCATATGCTCACAAATAGTCTGAGCAATGTCATCACTAGGACGGTGATAATGATTTCCCACAGGGAACACAATGCGTTTTAATAAAAAATTGACCACAGGGTTAGAGAAGTTCTTAAAGAAACCATCGAATGCTTGGCCAATACAAAATAGCGAATGCTCAACCGCGTATTTTACAAAAGGTAAATCTGCTTGTTGACGCCCTTCGTCTTCATAGCGCTTCAAAACACATGATGCAAGATACAAATGGCTAAGCACGTCGCCTAGACGCGCCGAGATCATCTCTTTACGTTTTAACTCGCCCCCTAACACTAGCATGGCGACATCTGTACAAAACGCTGAGCCACGACTCATACGGCTTAATTGTTTGTAATACACCGAGGTTGCCCCACACACCGGCGCTTTTGCAAAATAACTGCGAGTTAAAGCATGTACAAATGCCATGCCTGCATTGCTTGCAGCAAATAGAATGTGCTGAAGCAGTAACGAGTCAAATTCTTTCAATGCAACATCATGATCTTCCATTGCGGCTGCTTCCATTTCTTTTAAAACAAACGGATGACAACGAGTCGCACCTTGACCAAATATCATCAAGTTACGAGTTAAAATGTTTGCACCTTCAACGGTAATTGACACGGGGATCCCCATATAACCATGGGCTAAATAGTTATTAGGGCCCACTTGAATTCCCTTGCCTGAATGAATATCCATGGCATCATTCATCACCGTACGCCCCATTTCAGTCATATGATATTTAGCTATTGCAGTAACAACCGAAGGGCTCAGTTTTAAATCAATCGCTCCAGCAGTCATTAACCTTGCTGACTCTAGCATGTAGGTCAAGCCACCAATACGTGCGAGTGCCTCTTGCACACCTTCAAATTGACCAATCGAAACACCAAACTGCTGACGCACTGTTGCATAAGCCGATGTCATTCTTGACGCTAAATGACCTGTTGCGGTGCTAAGTGCCGGTAACGAAATACCACGGCCTGCACTTAAACATTCAACTAGCATACGCCAACCTCTACCAGCCCCCTTTTCACCACCAATAATCCAATCAAGTGGTATAAATACATCTTTACCGTAGGTGGTACCATTCATAAATGCCATGTTCAGCGGATAATGACGCTCGCCAGTTTGCACACCTTCATGGTCTGTAGGGATGAGCGCACAAGTAATACCGAGCTCTTTTTTATCACCTAATAAGCCATCTGGGTCGTACATTTTAAATGCAAGACCAAGTACTGTAGCAATGGGTGCAAGGGTGATATAGCGTTTTGACCAGTTAAGTTTTAAGCCAATCACTTCTTCACCGTTATGCATGCCCTTACAAACCACACCAGTATCAGGAATACTGCCCGCATCCGATCCGGCCTCAGGGCCTGTTAAAGCAAAACAAGGCACATCATCACCTTTAGCTAAGCTTGGTAACCAACGCTCTTGTTGCTCTTTAGTACCGTAATGTAAAAGCAGCTCACCGGGGCCTAAACTATTTGGCACCATTACCGTAACTGCTGCAGTTAAACTTTTGGTGGCAATTTTCGCTACAATCGTTGAGTTAGCGATTGCTGAAAACTCTTTCCCTCCAAACTCTTCTGGAATAATTAGAGCAAAAAAGCCTTCTTTTTTTAAGTAATCCCAAACTTCTTTTGGTAGGTCTTTATCTTTTTGCACGATTTGATAATCATCAAGCATGGCTAGCAAGGTTTCGACTTGCTCGCTCATAAATGCGCGCTCTTTGTCACTTAATTCAGGCTTGGGAAAACCGTGTAATTTTTGCCAATCGGGGTTACCGCTAAATAACTCACCATCCCACCACACATCGCCCGCTTCCATCGCTTCGCGTTCTGTTTGAGATAAAGGTGGCAACACTTTTTTAAACATACTAAACGTGGGCCGCGTAACAAGATTAATGCGAATGTCTTTCACTGCAAAAATCACAATTACAGCAACCAATAGCAAAATAATTACGGTCGTCATTGTGCAATCCTTTTATTTAAGTCAGTTTTCTCAAGTATGACTGATCGTGCCATAAATACAACGTAAGCAGCGGTAACTTCAGTTGTTTTAGTACGCACTGTTTGTGGTTTAGTAAGACACTGCTATTATGCTAAAGCAATAAAAAACAACAAACTTCTAGGGAATAAAAATGAAGACTCCATATAAGCTGAGCATCAGCGCATTAATGGTCGCAAGTGCATTAGCGCTTACTGGCTGTAATGACGACGCTACGAGCACTAAAACAACAACTGCTGAAGTCAAATCAAGCCAAGTAACAGCACAAGATGCTGATAAATTTATCGCCGATACTGAAAAAGAATTAAGCGCACTATATTTAGAATCAAGTCGCGCTGAATGGATTTATGCCAACTTCATCACTCACGATACTGCTGAATTATCTGCTGAAGTAAATCGCAAAATGACCGAAGCCGTAGTCCGCCTAGCAAATGAAGCTGCAAAATTCGATAGTTTAGAGCTTGATTATGATGCACGTCGTAAACTAGATAAACTTAAACTAGCGCTCACTTTACCTGCACCACAAGATGCTGAAAAAACAGCAAAGCTCTCACAATTAGTGGCTGAGTTAGGAGGTATTTATGGCAAAGGTAAATACTGTAAAGAAGATGGTAGCTGTTTAAGCCTTGGCGAAATGACAGCTAAAATGGCAACGAGTCGTGATTACAATGAATTGCTTGATTTATGGCAAGGTTGGCGTCAAGTTTCAAAACCTATGCGCCCGCTTTATGAGCAACAAGTTGCACTGACCAATGAAGGTGCAAAAGAGCTAGGTTATGCAGATACAGGCGCTATGTGGCGTAGTAAATACGATATGCCAGCCGATGATTTTGCAAAAGAACTTGACCGTATTTGGGGCCAAGTTAAACCGCTTTATGATTCATTACATTGTCATGTTCGTGCCAAGTTAGGTGAAAAATATGGCGAAGATAAAGTACCTCAAGACCAACCTATCCCAGCACACCTGCTAGGTAATATGTGGGCACAAACTTGGGGTAACATTTACGATGTTGTTGCACCAGAAAATGCCGATCCTGGTTATGACGTAACAGAACTATTAGCTGAGCACGATTACGACGAACTAAAAATGGTACGTGGCGCTGAGAAGTTCTTCACCTCAATGGGTTTTGCACCATTGCCAGAGACCTTCTATGAGCGCTCATTATTCACTAAACCACAAGATCGTGACGTACAGTGTCATGCATCAGCATGGAACATAGATAGTAAAGACGACCTACGTATTAAAATGTGTATTCAACGTACAGGTGAAGAGTTCTCTGTTATTCACCATGAGTTAGGTCATAATTTCTACCAACGCGCGTACAACACGCAACCTATTTATTATCAAGAAAGTGCGAACGATGGTTTCCACGAAGCGATTGGTGACACCATTGCTCTTTCTGTGACACCAGGTTATTTAAAAGAAATTGGTTTATTAGACGAAGTGCCTGATGAATCTAAAGATATCGGCCTGTTAATGAAAATGGCATTAGACAAAGTAGCATTTATCCCATTTGGTTTATTAGTAGACCAATGGCGCTGGAAAGTTTTCTCAGGTGAAGTAACGCCAGAGAACTACAACAAAGCGTGGTGGGAGTTACGCGAAAAGTATCAAGGTGTACAAGCGCCTATCGCACGTAGCGAAGCAGACTTCGATCCAGGTGCTAAGTATCACGTACCGGGTAACACACCTTACACACGTTATTTCTTAGCGCACATTTTACAATTCGACTTCCACAGAAGTTTATGTGAAATTGCCGGTAATAAAGAAGCGATTCACCGTTGTTCTGTATACAACTCTGCTGAGGCGGGTGAAAAACTAAATGCAATGTTAGAAATGGGCTCAAGCCGCCCATGGCAAGAAGCCCTTGCCACTATCACTGGTAAAGAAGAAATGGATGCAACAGCAATCTTAGATTACTTTGCACCGTTACAAAAATACCTTGATGAGCAAAATGAAGGCCGCCAGTGCGGTTGGTAATAATGAAAACGAAAAAGCCCGCATAATGCGGGCTTTTTTATGTCATCAAATTAATGATTAAAACTGTAAGCTTACGTTTGCGAAGTATGCATCGTAATCTGAGTCATCCCAGTTGTTTGCATAACCTGCTTTTAAGCCAACGTTTTTGTTAAAGAAGTGCTGTGCACCAAAGCTGTAGTCATCTTCTTTGTTAAACGTTACAAATACTGATGTTGCTTTAGAGAAGTAGTAGTTAGAACCTAGTTCCCAAGAGCTACCGCTATCATCTGTATCAGCAATAGTACCTTCAATTGTTAAGTAGTTACCTTGTTGAAGATCCATGAAGTATTTTGCATTTACAGCACGGTAATCAAACTCATCGTCAGCTGTGAATGTGAAACCTAAGTAATCAGTGCTGTTAAGCTGGTGATTATATTTAAGGTCAAACATTACTGTGTTATCACCGTCTTCTACGTCGATAAATGTAGCTTTAAGAAGAAGGTTAGGATTAAAGAAGTAACCTGCAGACACATTGAATAAATCAGTGTCTGAACCGTAATCGTAGTTGCTGTAACCCGCACCGATTACAAAATCTTGTACGAAGTACTCACCGCCGATGTTAGTTACATCACCAAAGTCGTCATCAGAGTAAGAACCAAATACATTGGTTGTTTTGTTGATGTATTCAAACTGATCGTATGGACCCATCGTTTTCTTTGGCGCGAAGTAATATGTTGAATCAACACTTACTGTGTCGTTGCCATCGGTGTCCATGTACCCTAAATGGCTGATTGATTGGTAACTATCCGCAGCAGTCGCGGCAGTTGACAGAAGCATACTCGAAATAATAACTGCTAACTTTTTCATAAACAGATTTCCCTATTAACATTGTTTCATTGCTGTTGAAAACTAGCCTGATGGCTAAGTTGGGCACATGCTAACGTGAGAAAACTGAACGGAAACTTAACTAAGCATTTGTTTTTACTTGATTAATTGTAATAAAGTGTCGGTAAATGTAAAGAAAAAGTTGGCCGAATAATTCTATTCAAAGCCAACTTATAATTTAAAGTCTATAATTTCAGTACCTTATAAAGAGAATTCACTAATAATTCTGTAAACCTCATTAATGTTATCTCCTGCTTTAAAGTCTTTACTGATTGGCGTTGGATCTGAACCAACCCAAATTTTCAGTTCAGCATCTAAGTCAAAATGCCCGGCACTTTCTTTACTAAACTTAGTAATTTTTG
This sequence comes from Pseudoalteromonas sp. APAL1, assembly GCF_021532475.1. Classification (NCBI taxonomy): domain Bacteria; kingdom Pseudomonadati; phylum Pseudomonadota; class Gammaproteobacteria; order Alteromonadales; family Pseudoalteromonadaceae; genus Pseudoalteromonas; species Pseudoalteromonas sp. APAL1. The sequence continues at coordinate 19,218 of NZ_JAKGAW010000012.1, forward strand.
AGTAAGCAATGCTCAACATTTCAACTTTAGAACCAGTAACACCTTGTTTATCAATAATAATTAATCTCTTATTGGTAAAGATAAACATATCACGAATGACTTTATAGGCTTTTTGAACTGTTTCACCATCAATCAGAGTATTGGCAAGCAGCTCTTCTAAATCATCATTATCGACTTCACTTGCGTTACCCATTAATCCACTTAATAGACCCATAACTAGCTCTCCTTATGAAAAATTTGGTTTTCGAGTGTGTGACCATTCACCAGTTGACGATACTGCCAACCTTGTTGATAACAAAAGTGTAGAAGATTGATATCAAAAGGCTCAGCGGTTTTTTCAAACTCGATCACATATTCTTTTGCTTGGCTCATATAAACATGATGTACATGGGCAAGGCCTGCAAGCTTTGCTTCTACATCATCATATTGTTGATTCAACTGTAGCGTAATAAAGTGTTTGTTATCTTGGGTGCTAGAACGGGCTTGATGCTCACTTAATACCCCTTTATCTAGGTGTAAAACTTGTGAGCATAAACGCTCAAGCTCTGTTAAGTCATGGGAGCTTAAAATAAATGTTGCCTCGTTACTTAAAGAGCTTACCAGCTCTCGAACCTCACGGGCATGGATTGGGTCAAGACCCGCTGTTGCTTCATCAAGCATCACTATTTCAGGTGAACCAATTAAAGCTTGTGCAATAGTCACTCGCTTACGCATACCATGAGAAAGGTCATCCGGTCGCTGCTTAGCCACTTCTGACAAACCAACTAGCTCTAAAACCCGAGCCGTTTCTTTTTTACGAACCGCGCCACTGAGCCCTTGTAATTGACCATAAAAGTTAAGTTGATGCGCAATACTAAAACGGGGATCAAGCTGGGCATCTTGTGGTAACGCAGTTAATTTACCAAATAACGCCGCACTACCTGGGTTATGCCCCATGACCGATAGCTTTCCTGAACTTGGTAAAATATAGCCACATAACAAGCTGAATAAGGTTGTTTTACCCGCACCATTTGGACCAACCAGCGCCACTGGTGCCCCTTTATTTATTTCAAAGCTGACGTTATCGAGCGCTCGTTTAACCCCGTAGTTTTTTGACAAGCCTTGTGCTTGAATTAAAACGGTCATAATGAGCTCCTTGCAAAAATTCGTTCTCCAGCAAGCAGTAACACTGCCGTTTGTAAAAGTGGTAAACCTAGAGCCAGTGTGACGCCGGCACGTTGACCTGCCATTAAATCAAGTTGATAGCCCGGAAATATGTAATTTAAAACCTCAAATGCAGGCCATTGCCACGTCAGTAAGCCAATCACAATATTACCGCCAGCAAAGAACAAAATAGCCAATACAAATGCAAGACGCGATGAACGGGCAAAGGTATTCAAAAAGCTCATCAAAGCAATAAATGGCATAACCGCAACAAGCAAATAAAATAACAACATAAAGCTTCGCGTTAAGCCAGAAAGCAGCAAACTGGGCTCACGATAGCCAAGCATCGCAACGGTTGCCATCAAGGTAACAAACAACAGTGCCGCTAAAATGAGTAGCTGCCCTAAAAAGCGACCTATGATAATTTCTGAGCGAGTGGCTCTAAGTGATAAAAAGCGTAACGTACCCCGTTGTCTGTCGCCCACAGTTTGGTCGCTGCATAAAAACAAACAAAAGCTTGGAAAACTAAATAAAGCAATCAGCCAATAAACAGCTAGTTCAGATTCAGGCCAATCAAGTAATTTACTGATGCCAATGGCGCCAAAGGCTTGCCTTGCAAAGTCAGCAAAATCAGGTGAGCTAATCAAGGTCACAGATTGGGCAATGGGATAGCGTAAAATAAGTAGCCAACAAATGGCAAAAGCGGCAACCGCCAGCAAACCACGTTTGGTCAAAAATAGTCGTACCAGCTCAAATTGGGCAATTTGTGCAAGACGTTTAGGATGTAACTGCGTCACTCATAATCCTTAATGAATTTTATTATTAGAATTACACTAAGTTGAAACAGCTTGAATTACCAGAAAAAAAAGACCCGACAAGCGGGTCTTATGTAACAAAGTATAAACCTTTTACCTAAAGGTGGCTCTCGTACACAGCCAGTGCTTGATCAAGGTCGGCTAGTAAATCTGCTACATCTTCAAGGCCAATGTGAAGTCTTATCACTGGACCTTGCGACCAACCCGTTTCTGAGCGAAGCCCTTTCATGCTCAGGTTTGCCGTGACTAAGCTCTCATAACCGCCCCAAGAAAAGCCCATTTTAAAATGGTGCAGGCTATCTAAAAACGCATCAATCGCTTGTTGATTACCTTGCTTCATTACAAATGAAAATAAGCCATTACTGCCATCAAAGTCTCGTTTAAAGAACTCATGACCCGGACACGTTGCAAAGGCCGGATGGCGAATATGATCAACCAATGGATGTGTTTCAAGCCATTTAGCCACTTCAATGGCTGCTTGTTCATGCTGTTTTAAACGCACAGCCATAGTACGTAGACCACGTAGCGCTAAATAGGCATCATCCGCAGAAGTACATTGACCAAGTAGGTATGAATTTTCTCGAAGGGTTGGCCAATACTTTTTATTGGCGACCGCCACCCCCATCATCACATCTGAATGACCAACAATGTATTTTGTAGCAGCTTGAATACTAATATCAACACCATGCTCAAGCGGTCTAAAATGCAGGCCATTACCCCAGGTGTTATCTAACATAGTCATAACACCGCGCTCATTTGCCTTAGCAACCATGGCTGGCACATCTTGCACTTCCATGGTGATTGAGCCCGGTGATTCTAAAAACAATACGCGCGTGTTCTCTTTAATAAGTTCACTAATCCCTGCACCAATTCCCGGCGGGTAATAGGTTGTTTCAATCCCTAATCCAGCCAGTATTTTGTCACAAAAATCCCGGGTAGGTTCGTAGGCAGTATCCACCATTAAAATATGATCGCCCGTTTTCACAAACGAGAGTAGCGCATTGCTTATTGCAGCCGCACCTGATGGATATAGCGCACAGCCTTCGCCGCCTTCTAGTTCTGCAATTGCTTCTTGAAGAGCAAAGTGTGTCGTCGTACCGCGGCGGCCATAAAATAAAGTTTTGTCGCCTCGTTTCTTCGCCGCTGCTTTTAAATCAGCCACTGAATCGAATACTACCGTTGATGCACGTTGCACCACAGGGTTCACAACCCCTTGTGTGTACGCTTTTTTACGCCCTGCAGAGACGATTTGGGTATTTTTATTTGTCTTTGTCATAATTTATCCAAGCTGTGCTTTACAGGTTGCGCCAGTGCTCAACCAAAAATCGAGAAATAGAATCTTGTCGGGTTAGTTTAAGATGACTACCCTGTTCATGCCATTGGCCAAATTCATTAAGTTCAGCGCGGCTAAACCATCTTGCGTCATCTAACTCGTCTTTATCTACCTGAATATCTTCTGAAACCGCTGTGGCCATAAAGCCAAACATAATTGATGACGGAAAAGGCCAAGGCTGTGAAGCGATATATTGAATATCTGTCACCGCAACACCAGCTTCTTCCATAACTTCGCGAGCCACGGCTTGCTCTAGTGTTTCACCTGGGTCAACAAAGCCCGCAAGTGTTGAAAAAACACCTTCTGGCCAGCTAGCTTGACGGCCTAGCAAACAGCGCTCAACTCCGTCTGAAAAGGTTTTAGTCACGATCATAATCACGGCAGGATCGGTGCGCGGAAAAGTTTGATGCTGGCAAGTTTGGTTTTCACATAAACGCGAATGCCCTGCTTCAACCATATTATTTTCATGACCACAACGCCCACAAAAACGGTGTGTTGCGTGCCAAAAACACAAGCCCCTTGCCAGTGCCGCAATAGACCCTTGTTTAAGCTCAACTTGTGGGCCTAACTTGCGAATATCAACAAACTCAGCGCCATTGAGCATAGGCTCAATGAGTGAGTCTGGTTCATGGCTGACATCTAAAGCAAAGTGAGCCACATTATCGTCGTCTAACCCCAATAAAATGCCTTTTGATAAATCGAGGTGATCGACTTGAGATAAGCGTAAATAACACACTTCAGGACTGTCTTTAACAAATAAACTTTGATTGTTATTGACCAATAACCAGCGACTCTGAGAATTCATTTGAGCCTTTAACCACTTAGGATCTTTACGGCGATTTGATGCACGATCCAATGGCATTTGAGAGTAATTCAGCATGGCGTTCCTTGAAAATAGTTTACTCGCTAAAACTACCATAAGCTGATGATAAACCCAATTTATTACAGGCATAAAAAAAGCCCAACCAGGGCTTTTTTATTCTCTCTCACAATTTTACAAGGTCGCGAGGTGCGCTTGTAGTTTTTGGTTCTCAGCTTCAATATGCTGATAAAACTCTAAATCTTCTAGTTTACTTGCGGCAGCTTTATCTATGATGATCACCGCATCTTTATGAAGTTGCAGAGCCGAAGCTGGGCATTTGGCCATTAACGGGCCTTCTACCATAGCGTGAACGGCATCAGCTTTACTTGCACCGGTTGCTAAAAGCACTACTTTTTTGGCTTCTAAAATAGTACCAATACCCATAGTGATTGATAAATGCGGTTGATATTCGCCTTCTGCAAAAAATCGCGCATTGTCTTCAATCGTCGCTTTTGTCAGTGTTTTAACTCGGGTGCGTGATGTCAAACCTGAAGAAGGTTCGTTAAAGCCGATATGACCATTACGGCCAATACCAAGTAGCTGTATATCAACACCACCAGCTGCTGTGATTTTTTGTTCATATTCAGTGCAAGCAACAAGCGGATTTACTGCATCACCCGGCGGTACATGGGTGTTCTGTTTATCGATATCTACATGGTTAAATAGCTGTTCATTCATAAAGTAGCGGTAACTTTGTGGATGTTCGCCAGTTAAACCTAAATACTCATCTAAATTAAATGTTGTCGCTTGGCTAAACGAAATCTCGCCAGCTTTATTTTTAGCAATCAGCTCTTGATATAAAGCAACCGGCGTTGAACCAGTTGCAAGGCCTAGTACTGATGCAGGTTTTTTTAATAGTTGTTTAGCAAAGATGTTAGCACCATACGCTGCAACTTGGGCTGCATCATCAAGAATTACTATTTGCATATCGATTAGCTCTAATTATTTAAATTGAAAAAAATGGCTCTAAAACCCAACCCCACGTGCAATCGAGTTGGGTTTTAGACTAACCACTGCCAGGATACATTACAGTAGTTAAAACCATTATGACAACGCTGTCATTATCACTTTTAGCCTTACCTTTGTAAAGTAAAAGTGAATAAAAAATTACTCTTTTTGTTGGTGTTTAATAATTATCAAACACTAACAAAGATCTTACGGCGATACATCCAATGCAATACCAGCATTTGTACTGCTAATAACGCTATCACCGCCATCAGAGGTTGCCATGCCTCTGGCACAGCTCGAACCACCCCACCAAATACGCTTTGGCTTACATAACCCCAATTCACTAGACTTGACGCTAAATAAATAATAATTGAGTTTGCACCTATGATCACAAAGGGATACGCAGCGCGTTGCCCCGGCAAAATATCAACCAGTGCATAAAATATGGCGAGCAATATGGCACTCCAGCCAACGGTTACAAGCACAAATGAACTGGTCCAAAGTTCTTTATTTACTGGGAACTGTAAATCCCATAACCAACCTAAACATACACTTACCGCCCCTGCGGCGAACAGTAATGCGGTCATTTTCCACTCGCCAATTTGCTGAGCACGAGCAACTAATTGCCCTGCAAACACGCCCATTAATGCATTTACAATCGCTGGTATATTCGACAATACACCTTCAGGGTCCACCACACGGTTTTGATAACTAATACCCGGTAGTAAGTGCGCATCAAACCATGCATTCCAACTGCCTGCAGCCGAAAGGTCGCCAGCACTGCCACCCGGCACTGGCACAAAACAAAGCAGTAACCAATAAGCCACTAAAATAGCGCCTGCAGTAATAATTTGTGTTCGCAAACTAGTGTGCCAAACCAACATTGCACAGAAAAACCATGCAATAGCGATACGTCCAAGCACACTGACATAACGAATTTCATCCAACGCCATTGGCATCCCTGTGCCCCAGCCGTGGTTATACAAAATACCTAATAAGCACAATAGCAAAAGACGCTTACCCGCCTTGCGGTAATACACTTTGCGCTCATCAAACGGTAAATGGTCAATGCGTTTGGGGGCTAGCCCCATCGCCACACCCGATAAGAATATAAATAATGGGAAAATCAGATCGTAAAATGTGAAGCCATGCCAAACACTATGCACTGTGTGCGCTTCAAAAACTTTCCAGCCAGTCCAGCCAGTTAAAACGAATAGCGCTGCAAATAGTGACTGTCCACCTAATATCCAAAACATATCCATGCCGCGCAATGCATCCAGCGATGCCAATCGTTTTCTTGTTGGTTGTGTTGTTGTCATTGTTTACCTTTAATACAAAAAGCCCCGCGATACTTCGGCGGGGATTTTTCCAGGGAAGTTCTTACAAAGCTTTACCAGCTATATATGTCGCTTTTACATATTGGTCATCATCTAGCACAACAAAATCAGCATCAAAACCGCTCAGCAAGCGACCTTTTTTATGTAAACCTAAATATTGTGCAGGATAAAGTGATGCCATTCGTAAGCTCTCAGCAAGGCTAACATCCAATGTGTTCACTGTGTTACGCACCGCACTTGCCATATCAAGTACGCTACCTGCTAATTCACCAGTAGTTGAATTTAATCGATCGCCAGTACGAATAACTTTACGACCATCAAAGAAATCAAACTCCATATCGTCAGTACCCACAGGTGGCATTGCATCTGTGACTAACATAATTTTTCCGCGCTGTTTGCTGCGAATTGCTAATTTTGCTGATGAAGGGTGCACATGATGACCATCAACAATTAAGCCGCACCAGCTGTTATCATCCCAAAGTGCAGCACCAACAACACCCGGCTCTCGAGATGTAAACGCTGACATCGCATTAAATAAATGGGTGAATCCATCAGCTCCTGCCGCAAGTGCAGCATTGGTAGTCGCAAAATCCGCATTAGTGTGGCCAATAGATACCTTTACGCCACACTCAACTAGGCGCTCAATATCATCAGCACTAACATTCTCAGGCGCTAAGGTAACCATTTTAATGCCTAGATCTTGGCGTGCATAAATCGCAAATTCTTGCTCTGTGATTGGGCGAATAAACTGCTCGCTATGGGTGCCTTTTTTCCCTAATGAAAGGTGCGGTCCTTCGAAGTGTACGCCCATAACGCCCGGGATCCCTTCAGCAATTGCTTGTGCAGTGGCATCTGCGGCTTTTGCCATGACTTCGACTTTGTCGGTAATCAGCGTTGGCATAATCGCTGTTGAACCAAACTGACCATGTGCTTTGGCTATTTTATCTAAACAATCTGGTGTTTGTTCAGCGTTAAAAAACGCCCCACCACCGCCATTCACTTGTACATCAATAAAACCTGGCGCGACTAAACCCGTTAATGCAACGGCATCAGCATGTGCTTCAACACGCTTAAACACGCCATTGTCGACGCTAAAATATACGTCAGATAAAAATTCGTCACCGGTAAACAATTTACTTGCATGATAAATCGTCATTACAAACTTACCTCTTGGTTTTGTTCAAGCACAGATTGCTGAGCAAAATACACAGCGCCCATTTCGGGTGGTTGAATCGGCGCTTCAACTCGTTTCGCTATATCTTCATCAAGCCAACAGTTTAATGGTTCAGCTAAACCACCGATCATAGATAAACGTGGAGGGTTATTTTCAAGTAATCGGTGTGCTAGTTTACTGACGTAATTAGCTCCTTCCTTAACAATTTCAATCGCTACTTGGTCGTTATTTTTTGCAGCTTCAAATACATAACGTGCTAATTTGGCAAAACTACTCGAAGGCTGCCCTGACATTTGCTCGACAATCCCCATGGCATTATCCACCGAGAAATGCTGACAAATCACATCTGTTAACTCTGTTTTTTCACCCAAACCATCTAAATCAAGTAATGCGTTTTTTATAGCTTCAAGCCCCATCCATGCACCACTGCCCTTATCACCAAGAGCAAAACCATGACCACCATAGTTTGTGGTATGACCCGCAACACAAGAGAATCCACATGAGCCCGTACCGGTTATAATTACCGCACCATCGCTACCTTCGTGTGCACCAATACAAGCAGTATGTAAATCGGTGGTGAGAAACATTTGTTTAAATGGATGGTCCCATTCCATAATCTTGTCGTACAAACTAGGTAGGTTTACACCTGCCAGACCCAAACCAGCATACAGTTGATGAACTGTCTCAAGTGGTAATCCAGCATCTCGAAGAGCTAACTGTGTTGAGACCATTATTGATTCAAGCGTGCGTTCTAAACCATGTAATGGGTTCGCGGGGCCACCAAGGCCGGTTCCTAATACACCTTGCTTAACAGAGTAGATAGTAGCTCGGCATTTTGTTCCGCCACCATCAATACCAATAAACAATTGGTCCTCACTCACACTCTTCGCCATCATTTAACGACCCCTAGCCTTCGTTTAGTTTTTATTTAAATCGCATTATTTTTATTCTAAGAATGCGAAATGATCTCAACCTTTGTTGATTTAATGTTACACAACAAATGACAGCGTTGTCATTACTTTTTTTATAAAAATGCACATTAGTTTAAAATTTACCTACAACACTTTGAAACTAAAGAGCATTATTCGTGAGTAATAAATAAAAAAACGTCCAGTAATCACTTCTCAACTTATTCTCGCTACTTTTTTGAGTGCAAATTAGCGACAAAGCTCCATGTTACTGTGCTTTTATATACTCAGTATTGTATCTAATATTAGCTTAGCGCAAATAATACTTTAGTTAAACATTTTATTTAAAATGGAATATTTTTTTCTATCTTGATAACAACAGTGAATCATCAATACAGTGAAACTCAGCAGCGGCTTGCTTTAATATATCGGCAGTGAGGTGCTCTGCTCCATAGACATCACACGGTAGCTGATAATTATTCGCTAAGTGACCAAGCAATAACGCAAAATCACCATCGCCCGAAAGTAATACCATTTTATCGAGCTGCTTGGCATGCTCTAGCATATCAATGGTAATGCCAACATCCCAATCCCCTTTTGCACTACCATCTCTGCGCTGAATAAAAGGTTTCAGTTTTACCTCAAAACCAATTGCGCGCAGAATATTTTGAAACTGCGATTGCTTTTCGTCACCTCGGTATATTGCATACGCAATAGCACAATCAATTTGGTAGCGTTCGCTCATCTGTGCCCAAAAGGCATTGTAGTCAAAATTTTTCTTGTAGCTTTCTTTACAGGTGTAATAAATGTTTTGTACATCTACAAAGATACCGACTTTTGGCTTATCAACTACTGGCATAATTATTCTGTTTTTAGTGATTTGTGTTCACTGTAGCATATCTAGGTTGATATTTACGAAAAAGTAACCTAAATTGGTTACATAAAACAAAGTAACCTAAATTGGTTACATAAAACAAAGTAACCAAATTTGGTTACTTATCGCGATGTAACTAAATTAAGTTACTTAATCTAAGGGATCATAATGATTGCGGTGATCAGTGGTGATTTAATTAAATCACAAAAAATTCCACAACAAGAATACGACGCCATGCTTTATCAGCTTGATCAAAGCTTACGCTTTGTTGCTAAGCGCTTTAACGCAAGCTTTACCATTTACCGTGGCGATGCATTGCAAGTACAGCTAACAGAGCCTGAGCTGGTATGTCATGCTGCCATCTTGTTGTATTTGCAAATGAAGGCAGCCAATTATGAGCTGCGACAAAGTTTGGCTATTGGCTCACTCGACAACCCCCGCGCCGATATAAAAACAGCCACAGGCAGTGCTTATACCATATCTGGTCGCGGCTTAGATAACATCGGCCAGCAACGTTTGGTGATCAATATTGAAAATAACACCCTTGAAGAAGCCTTTGCGCTTAATATTGCTTTTGTCGAAGTCCTGCTTGAAAAAATGAGTCAAAAGCAGGCCAATGCGCTGTTTTATTATTTAACCGTCGAAAATAACAGCCATGCAGAGCTTGCCAAAGAGCTTAATACCAGCCGAGAGAATGTCACTAAGTTACTCAACCTAGCCCATTATCAACTTATCGAGCGCTTTATAAATTACAGCCAAACCACACTCAAAGGATTGTTATGACCAGTTTTGCTCTATTACTCACCGCGTTAGTACTAGGTCACTTACTTGCTGACTTTTATTGGCAACCAATGAGCTGGGTGCATGATAGAAACAACCGTCACTTTCGTGCCAGCAAACTCTACTTGCACGTATTAACACATGGCGTGACCTCTTTAGCTGTGCTAACGCTGTGGGAATACACCTACGGCTGGCAAGAGTTCTCTCGGGTATTGTTAGCAACTGTGGCGATTATGCTGAGCCACTATGTCATTGACTTGGCAAAATCGTACTCAAATAAAGGCGTGGTGCCCTTTATACTCGACCAACTAGCCCACCTTGTTGTGATTGTAATGCTAACGGTTTGGCTTACCGATAAAAATGAATTTTATAGTTTAACATGGCAAAAGCTGATTGCCCTCGATACCTTGTTTGTTATTGCAGCTTATTTATTGGTGCTTAACCCAAGCTCTGTGTTTATTCGCATGATGCTAGAAAAAATCAATATCCAGATCAACAATGAAGGCAGTATTCCTGCTGCGGGTCATTTTATTGGCTTGCTAGAGCGGGTATTAATGTTGAGCTTTATCTTGCTGGGTGAATTCGGCGGTGTGGGCTTTCTACTGGCAGCAAAATCTATCTTTCGCTTTGGTGATTTAAAAGAAAGTAGCGAAAAACAACTCACCGAATATGTCATGCTGGGCACTTTATTAAGTGTCACCGTGACACTCTTTATTGGTGTCGCCACCTTGTATTGCATTAAACTCTTTTAATCGCTTAGAAAAACAAAAACGCGCAATTGCGCGTTTTTTGTTTTTACTGTTATCAACTATCCGCAGCGGGTTTACGTCTTGGGCGAGATGGCCCAGACACACGCTGACGATTACCCGCAGGTTTATTACCTGTGGGTTTGTTGTTATTCGATTTATTAGCGTTATTACTGCCTTTTTGGTTTTGGCCCTGCTCTTTACCTTTACCCTGCCATTTACCTTGTGAAGGTCGCTTTTGCGATTTAGGTTTTGGCTTTTGTGCAGGTTTTGCTGCGCCTTGACCATCTTGTGCTTTTGGCTTTTTCGGTTTCTTTGGCTTTTTAGGCTTGATTGGGCGCGTATCTAGCGGCTTTTCAGCAACCGGTTTACTTGGCTCAAAGCCAGCTTCTGTTGCACGCGGAATAAGCTCACCAATAAAGCGCTCAATACCATATAAATCATCGGCATCATCAGCTGTAACAAACGAAATAGCATGACCCGATGCACCCGCTCGGCCCGTACGGCCAATACGGTGTACGTAATCTTCATAAATATTCGGTAAATCGTAGTTAACAACATGAGGTAGCTCAACAATATCAAGGCCTCGGGCAACGATATCAGTTGCAACTAGTACGCGCACTTCACCCGATTTAAAGCCTTCAAGCGCTTTAACGCGAGCACCTTGCGATTTATTGCCGTGAATAGCAGCTCCCACAATCTCATCGCGTTCAAGCTGCTTAACTAAGCGGTTCGCACCATGTTTGGTACGGCAAAATACTAATACTTGCTGCCAATCATTGCTACGGATCAAATGACTAAGTAGTGCTGTTTTGCGTGTTTTATCGACCGCATAAACAGACTGCGAAACCGTTTTAGCTGTGGTGTTTTTTGCTGCGACTGAAATTTCAACGGGGTCGTTAATTAGCCCTTTTGCAAGTTCACGAATTTCATCAGAGAAAGTAGCTGAAAACATCAGGTTTTGACGTTTAGCTGGCAATTTAGCAATGATACGTTTGATGTCATGAATAAAGCCCATATCGAGCATACGGTCGGCTTCATCAAGGATCAGCACTTCTAAATCATCAAACTTAACAGCATTTTGATTATGTAGGTCTAACAAGCGACCTGGTGTTGCCACTAAAATATCAACACCTTTGCGAAGGCGCAGCATTTGTGGGTTAATTTTAACGCCACCATAAACAACAAATGAGCTGACATTTGAATGTTTTGCATATTGCTCAACATTTTCACTTACTTGTAAAGCAAGCTCACGAGTTGGTGCCAGTACTAATGCTCGTACTTTATTACCACCCGCTTTAGGGCCTTTTGACAAGCGCTCAATTAACGGCAGCGTAAAACCCGCAGTTTTACCTGTGCCCGTTTGCGCTGCAGCCATAACATCTCGGCCTTCAATGATCGCAGGGATAGCTTGTGATTGAATAGGCGTTGGTGCTTCATAGCCCTTTTCTAAAACTGCATTTACTAAAGCTGGTGATAAACCTAACCCATCAAAACTCATACTATCTCTCTTTAAAAAATTCAGCCGATACGGCGAAGTGCGCGCATTATACCTAGGATAGTCAATAATGCATGGAATTATTTACAAACTCATATTTTATAATGAGCTTGGTCGATTAATTTAAGGCATAAAAAAAGCGGCTCAAATGCCGCTTTGTCTCATATACCCAAACCACCTCAGGGTGGTTTGGGTATAGCTAATCTTTACTTAACACCAAGCTCGCGTAAACGCTCTTGTAGGTAGCTGTCTGCGGTGTAGCGCTCAGATAGCACAACATCAGGACGCGGGTGTAAGAATAATGGTAACGAAATACGTGATTTCGTTGACGCTTTACCCGTTGGGTTGATCACTCGGTGAATCGTAGATGGGAAGTAACCACCTGACGCTTCTTGAAGCATGTCGCCAATATTGATGATCAGGTTACCAAAATCACATGGTACGTCTAACCAACCGCCATCCGTTGTTTGTACTTGTAAACCAGGCTCATTCGCCGCAGGTAATACAGTTAATAGGTTGATGTCACCATGCGCTGCCGCACGGATTGCACCTGGCTCTTCATCACCAGTCATTGGTGGGTAATGAAGAATACGCAGGAGTGTTTGCTCTGAGTTAGCAATCATATCTTTAAGATCGATAGAGAACTTAGCGCGCACTTCTTCTGGTGCTTCAGCTTGAACCCAGCTTAATAATGTAGCTGCAAACTCATTCGCTAAACGGTAGTACTCACGAATTTCTTCTTCTAGCTGTGCTGGAACACGGCCTTTTGGATAAACGTGGTAGTACTCTTTAATATCTTTAACGGTAAAGCCTTTTGCAACTTCTGACACTGATGGTGGGAAATAACCATCTTGTGTCTCTTTTGAAAATAAAAACTCGTGCTTTTGCTCAGAATTAAAGAATTCTTGCCAATTCTTGTAAATAGACTCAACTAATGACTGAGGGATTGGGTGATTTTTTAATACACCGAAACCTGTGTTTCTTAGTGACTCAACAAATTGAGCGGCCGCATCGCTCGCTTTATAATCAACGGTAGGTAAATGTTGCATTGTCTTTTCCAGTGAATAAGGTTCTAGAAGTCTGTGCTAAGCATAGCATTTCTTCATTATAGCGCTTCGCGAGGATAGAGAAACACAGGCAAAAACATAAGGACTTATGTCCGCCCCTACCTTGCTTAACTCCTTAAGTTTGATACAGATCAACTAAGCATTTAAGTAGTATAATATGCACTATCATCTAAACTTAGGTATGACCAACTAGACACGTTTCAACGCAAAAGGATCGCTAATGTTCAAAAGGCTGCAAATGTTACTTTTCAGTGCGCTCATACTCATTACCAATCAGGTTATCTCAGCAGAGCAAGCAAACTATAAAGTCGAAAATATTAAAGACAACGTATATCGCTTTAGCGCTGGCCATTACCACAGCGCTTTTATGATTGTTGATAACCTTGCCTTAGTGACTGATCCTATCAATAGCGACGCCGCAAAATACCTAAAAAACTATATCAAGAAAACCTTTAACGCCGAAATCAAATTCATGCTGTACAGCCATAGCCATGTTGACCATGCGATGGGCGGTAATGAGCTAATCGATAACAACACCACGGTCGTTGCTCATCAATTTGCAGCTGAGGACCTTAAATTAAACAAAGTGCCTACGGCTCTGCCTGATCTTACTTTTACCGATACACTCAAAGTCGATTTAGGTGATAGCTACGTGCTGCTTAATTACTATGGGCCTAATAATGGCCGAGGTAATGTCAGTATGCGTTTTATGCCTGCCAATGTACTTTATGTTGTTGATTGGATTGTGCTTGGCCGCATGCCATATAAAAACCTGATTGGTTACGATATTAACGGCATGCTGCATTCAACCAAAGCGGTGCTAAATGAACCTGCTTTTGCTGCATTTATAGGTGGCCATGCAGATACTGGCAACCGCGATGATGTTGTCTCGTACTTACACTATATTCAAGACTTACACACTGCCGTGCGCGATGGCATGTTAAAAGGTAAAAACCTTGCGACCTTACAAAAAGAAATAAGCTTGCCTAAATACAGCCATTTAAAAATGTACCAGCAATGGCTACCACTGAATATTGAGGGTGTGTATAACAACCTTGTCGAGATGGGCTATTTTAATTTTCGCAGCGACATTGATGCTCAGTTTTAACTGAGCATCAATGGCGGGATAAAAACGCGTTAAGTTCTTTACTCATACGTGCAACAAGCGATTTTGGGCCACCATCATACATATCGTTATGGCGCGAACCTTTAAGCTTAATTTGCGTCACTGGGTATATAGCGAGCTCTTGCGGCGTTAGCAATACGTTGTCATCTGCTGGGTAATCGCTACCGCGTAGTGTCAGTACAGCAATATTTTTGTTTCGCGGGATCAGCATACGGCGATGATCAAGGGTGATCAGCTTAGCTACCTTAGCGGGATAAATAGCCGCATATAATGCTGCAATATCTCCCCCATTTGAGTGCCCAAATAAAGTGAGCTTATTAAAGTCATACTCAGGATAACGCTTTGCAAGTTCTACGGCTAAAAACTCAAGGGTTTGTACACCACGGTGCCAGTTTTCCATGCGTGTGGTCATGTATGGTGGCTCCGGGTTTAAACTCGGATCACCTTTTAACTCATGAGCAACTTCAACCGTTAAATAACCATGCTGATGAAAGGCCTGCTGGGCAAATTGATAGTCTGTATGTGCCATACCATAGCCTGCCCCAATAAACGCCACGGGGCATTTCTTCTTTATCGTACATTTGCTATCGGCTTCTGTAATGGTCACCGGAATATGGCGTGCCCGCTCAGTATCAAACAGTGTCTCTGTTTGATTTGCAAAGGCTGTTTGCCCGCAAAGAGTTAAAGCAAGCATTAGCGCCGCCTTTTTAATATTTAACATGATAATTTGAATTCTAAGCTACGTTTAACCATAGGCCACTCACCATCAATAATTGAAAACACCACGGTGTCGCGTACGCATCCATCGGCCATAATTTGGTGATTACGAAGCACCCCATCTTGTTTTGCTCCTAGGCGAGCAATGGCATTGCGCGAAGCCTGGTTATGCCAATGAGTACGAAACTCAACGGCAATCACATTAAGTGTTTCGAATGCATAACTCAGCAGCAGTTTTTTACAATCAGTATTAACCCCAGTACGCTGAAAACGCTTGGCATACCAGGTATAGCCAATTTCTAAACGGCGGTTTTTACTGTCGATATTACAAAAGCGAGTTGAGCCTATCACCTCATCGGTGTGTTTATCGATGACAGCAAATGGTAATGCGCGACCAAGTGACAGTTGTTCAAACGCCATACTTAAATAATCGTCAACACGTTCTTCGTTGGGCACTGAGGTAAACCACAATTCCCAAAGCTTTCCATCTGAAGCGGCGCTTACCAAAGCATCGCGATGCTCAAGCGTTAACGGCACTAATTTTACAAATTGACCTTCCAAGGTAATGGGACTTAAATTCATAACTTTCCTTAACCCAAATTAGCAAAAATATTTAATCCACCAGCTCTATATCGAGCCCTGCTAATAAATCCAACGCAGCATAACGTTCAAATTTGGCCTTACTGATATTGTTAGCTGTTATATCAATGGCGAAGTGGCTGGCACCAATAAAATTAGCTTTACTGAGGTTGGTTTGTTGAAACAAGCTGTCACGAAAGTCCGTATCAGTAAAATCAGCTGAAGATAAATCTGCATGTCTAAAATCAACATCTTTGGCAAAACAGCTACGCATTTTTAAAGCTTTTAAACTAAGTTCAAAAAAGCTGCTGTGGCTAAGTTCACAGCCAACAAAACTCACTGGGGCACGGCTGGCAAGTAGCGGCCAATCAACATCAGTAAAGCGCACGCTGGTTAATTTACACTGTTTAAAGCTTACTTCTTCAAGCGAGGTGTATCTAAGCCCAAGCGCAGCTAAATTATAGTTTTTAAACTCGCACTCTATGAACCGACAGTTTTCAAACTGACTATTGCTAAAGTCACAGTCGATAAATTCACATTGCTCAAATTCGCAATGCGAAAATGTTTTCCCTGCAAGGTTTACTTCAAAGGTGTGTTCAAAATAAAGCGAATGGCTTGCGATCACGCGGTGGTCTCAATATCTTGTTTAAGCGCAAGTACTGCAATAAAAATAAGACCAAACAATGGAATTAGCGCTAGTAACCCACCAATAACGGCCACCACGATTGGTGTTGAGGTTTTGCGCTTACCTAAGTAATAGCTGATAGCGGCAAACACAGGAATTAAAATAACAATTATTTGCCCGATTAAAGTTGCACTGATATTCATTCTCTCTCCTTGAAGAACATACTAAAAAATCATTTAAGCACAAAAAAACCCTAAGGCATACACCTTAGGGTTATTATTCATTAAGTCTTATAATTCAGGCTATTATGAATTATTCAGCGTCTTTCGCTACAACATCAATTGCAAGCTCAGTTAATGCATCTGCATTTGCTTTGCTTGGTGCATCTGTTAATAAACATGATGCTTGAGTTGTTTTAGGGAAAGCAATAACGTCACGAATGTTATCAGTACCGCATAACAACATAACTAAGCGGTCAAGACCAAACGCAAGACCTGCATGCGGTGGTGTACCGTATTTAAGTGCGTCAAGTAAGAAACCAAACTTGTCTTGCTGCTCTTGCGCTTCGATACCTAAAATTCTGAATGCTGTTTCTTGCATTTCTGCATTGTGAATACGCACCGAACCACCACCAACTTCGTAGCCGTTTAATACCATGTCGTATGCATCTGATAGTGCACCTGCTGGGTTTGCTTCAAGCTCTTCAGGAGAAATACCTTTCGGTGCAGTGAATGGGTGGTGAACCGCATGCAATGTACCTTCGTCGTCTTCTTCGAACATAGGGAAGTCAACAACCCATAATGGTTTCCAGCTATCAAGATCAGTAATGCCTAAATCAACACCAATCTTAAGACGTAGCGCACCCATTGCTTCGTTAACAACGTTGCGCTTGTCAGCACCGAATAAAATGATGTCGCCAGGTTGTGCGTTAGTACGCTCAAGTAATTGGTTGATCACCTCTTCGTTTAAGAACTTAGCGATTGGTGATTGTACACCTTCAACGCCCGCAGCACGGTCGTTCACTTTCATCCATGCTAGGCCTTTCGCGCCATAGATACCGATGAATTTAGTGTAATCGTCGATTTGTTTACGAGAAAGCTCAGCACCGCCTGGTACAGTTAATACTGCAACACGGCCTTTTTCGTCATTAGCAGGACCAGAGAATACTTTAAACTCAACGTCTTTTACTAAATCAGCAACGTCAACAAGCTGCATTGGGTTACGTAGGTCTGGTTTATCAGAACCATATAAACGCATTGCTTCGCTGTAAGGCATAACTGGGAAGTCGCCTAAGTCAACGTCTAGTAATGATTGCCACATTTCGCGGATCATTTTCTCAGTCATTGCACGCACTTGATCAGAGCTCATGAATGACGTCTCTAAATCGATTTGTGTGAATTCTGGCTGACGGTCAGCACGTAAGTCTTCGTCACGGAAACATTTAACAATTTGATAGTAACGGTCAAAACCCGACATCATTAATAATTGTTTAAATAACTGTGGTGACTGAGGTAAAGCGTAGAAGCTACCTTTGTGAACACGGCTAGGTACTAAGTAGTCACGCGCACCTTCTGGTGTTGCTTTTGTTAGTACCGGTGTTTCGATATCTAAGAAACCGTTGTCATCTAAGAAACGACGCACAAAGCTGCTCGCTTTTGCACGAAGTTTGATACGGTCGCTCATTTCAAGACGACGTAAATCTAGGTAACGGTATTTTAAGCGGCGCTCTTCAGAGTTTTGCTGATTAAAATCAAGTGGTAATGGCTCTGAACGGTTGATGATAGTTAAGCTTGTGCCTAAAATTTCAACTTCACCTGTTGCCATGTCTATGTTTACTTGGCTTTCAGGGCGTGCGCGAACAACACCTTTTAACTGCACACAAAACTCTTGACGTAGTTTATTCGCAGTATCCATTAATCCTTCTACTTCAGGATCAAAAACAACTTGTACTAAACCTTCTCTGTCACGTAAATCGACGAAGATAAGGCCACCAAGGTCACGGCGTTTGTTGATCCAACCACATAGTTCAACTTCTTGATCTACGTGAGATTTATTTAGCTGTCCGCAATATATAGAGCGCATAGTATTCCTGTCAGTTAAAGACTTATAGCCGCCTGCTCTTAAGAGTTCGCTATTTTGAGAGCAAAAGCCACTATACAAAGTAATCATTTAAGGCAGAGCATTATACCCAAACCATCTCAAAATGCGAGTGCCAGCAGTGCCTGTCGGGGGGCTAAATATATGCCCCGGCTTCTGAGCAAACATTTCTTTTGTTACACTAGACATAATTTAAATTTATTGGTTGATTAAATGCTGTACTTAGGTTGTCCGCAGTGGTCTAGCACCGCATGGAAAGGAAATTTGCTCTCTAGTCACTGTAAAAGCGCCGACATGCTCAGTGAGTATGCGCAATGCTTTAACTCAGTCGAGGGCAACACCAGTTTTTATGCTGACCCAAGTCATGAGTCATTAGTGCGCTGGCATGATGCGGTACCCGAAGACTTTAAATTTACTTTTAAGTTTCACCGGCGTTTTAGTCACGAATTACAACTGACGAATATAGATAGTGAGCTTAATGCGTGGCTAAACTTATTTGAGCCCATTTTTGCTAAAACGGGGCAAATCATGTTGCAGCTACCCCGTGCCTTTGGCCCAGATGCCCTACCCCTGCTTGCTAATTTTATTGCACAACTACCTAAACAACTTAGTTTCGGTGTAGAAGTACGTCACCCCGGCTTCTTTAATAAGGATGATGCTGAGATTCGTTTAAATCAGCTGTTAATTGAAAATAATATAGATCGTATCAGTATGGATACCCGCGCTTTATTTGCCGTACCCGCCGATACCGATGCACTCATTGATGCGCAAAAGAAAAAACCTTATTTACCTGTGCATGCCATTGCAACAGGAAATCAGCCCATGCTGCGCTTTGTGATTGCCAGTCTTGAACATGAATACAAGTCGTATTACCAGCCATGGCTGAAAAAAGTAAAGCAATGGCTTGATGAAGGAAAATCACCCTATTTGTTTTTTCATACCGCAGATAATCGCCAGTCACCACTTTTAGCAAGACAGTTTTGCCAAGATTTAGGTTACAATCACCCCGTGCTTGCGCCTTTTATAGGTGAACGCGAAGCAAGCCAAAGCAGTTTATTTTAGCGCCCGATTTATCAGAGAAAACATGAAAGATTACAGCCGTTATTTTCAAGGTTACCCGCCGCACATCATTGAGCAAGTGTTACAGCTATTTAATGGCGACAGAGCTGCTAAATACCTAAAGGGCAAATACCCTGATGCGCATAGTATTACCAGCGATAAAGCTTTATACAATTACGCCACTGAACTAAAAAAGCGCTACCTTAAAAATGCCCTGCCTTTTGGCCGTGCTGCATTCAAAAAACAAGGCGATATGGTCACAAATGCCTTAGGCACCCATACTTTTCGTATGCAAGGTAAAACCCGAAAACACGATCTTGCCATTAATAGCGACCTACTTCGCGCACCTGAACCACTTCTCAAAGCACTCGTCGTACATGAACTGGCTCATTTTAAAGAAAAAGACCACAACAAAGCCTTCTATCAACTATGTTGCCACATGGAGCCGCAATACCATCAACTAGAACTGGATTTAAGAATATTCAGTGTGCTGGTAGGTGAAGGGAAGAATCCGTATTAAAGCTATCAGCTATCAGCTATCAGCTATCAGCTATCAGCTATCAGCTATCAGCTATCAGCTATCAGCTATCAAAACATAAAACCTGAGGAATGAATGTTAAGCTCTTGTTGTTCAAAAACTCTAATAACTATCCTCCATCTCGATCAGCTAAAAACTGACGGCTGAAAGCTGACAGCTAAGTTTCTGAAACCTCAAACCTTCTTTGCCCTATCAGCTGCCCAGACTCGGTAACCACTTTAACGACCCATTTCCCTGCAGCATTAGCAGGGAAATTCGTTTTATGACTCCACGCTCGATAACCCTCTTTACGACCACCAGAAATATCCAAGGCTATACGGTCAACTTCTTTTCGATTATGCACCCAAACATGAAAGATTTTTTCATTTAAACCTCGCGGTGCTTTTACTGCACTAAAACTATATAGACCTTTTTCATGCAAGCTCTGCTCGCTGAGTTCTGTTATTGGCGAAAGTGGTTTACGGGCTTGTTCATCAAGCTGATACGACATGCTCATATCGGTTAAACGCAGTGCCGCAGGTGGCACAAAGCTACGCAATTGCCAAAGCCCAACACCTAATGCACAAAGCAATAACACCAACAACGGAAAACGCCACCATTTCGCATTAGGCATCAAATTACCAAGACTTGGAATTGTTAAAATAACAGCTGTTATCAGTGCAATTTCAAAACTTTGGCTGGTCGTTAACTTTAATAAAATTGGCAAGGTAACCGACAACACGACAAACAAAGAAAAGCTATGAAACACACTAAACCACACACTGTGCCTTGCAAGCTTTTTGTAATAGAGGGGGTCAACAACAGAAACGAACGCACAAAGAATAATTAAAGCGGTGAACGCGGCCTGACCATGGTCCCAAGTAGTCACCGCCAAGAAAAATGGTAAAGCAAAAAACAAACTTTCTTGCTGCACAACTTGTAGCGCAAAGCGCATCACGTTAGGTGACACCGCCACACCAAAACGCTCCTCTACTTTATCTCTTAGCCAGTTATCTATTAACAACCACAACCAAGTGACTAATAACAAAATAGAGATAAGTTGCGAAAACGATTCTTTTCTTTCAACAAAGACATAGCTTGCCACACCACTGCAAAAAGCCAACACCGCCATCAACCCCGGCCGCTTCTGCATCATGAAAACAAATTTAGTTATAAAGTTTTTTAAGTAATTCATGCATTCATCAAATCCATTTAAGGCTTTATGAGTAAAGCACAAATTGGATGAATGTAGGCTTTAAAACTAGCTTTAAGTTCAAAGCTTTAAGCTGTAAGTTTTGAGCCAAGACTAGTTACTCAACTGCATCGATTATGAAGGTTCGTAAATAACAATTTGACTCAACCACCAGTTAAGTTCATCGTCAATTTGCCATGCCTCACATGAATTCAGATGTTTTAAAATTACCTGCTTATCAGACTGACAACTAACTGCTTTTAATACAAGGTTACCATTTTCCCAAAGTGTTGCCCTTGCTATAAGGCCATTGCCCTTAATTTCAATGTATTGAGCTTTAGTTGGCTCACCCAATTCAGCAGAAAGAACCACCTTGAGATTTTCAATTGTCAAAATTTTAGATTTTGAATTTCTCCAATTTTCTAATTCTTGTAGCACTATTTTCCTCAACCTAAGAGTGTAAGCAATTGCTACCAAACACTATTTTTTATACCAAGGTCGCTTACAAGGCCCTTAACCTAATGAGTCAAAGCAAATTTCCGTGTAACTCTCATGTGAAATACCAAGGTTAAATTTTCCATACTCAGCTTGATTAGATTCGCTATCTTCAAGCCAAAGTTGTTTTGCTTCTAACAAATCAGAAATATTATCAATCTCTCGGACTCCATTAAGTACAACATGTAAAGTCTCCGATTGAGTTTGGAATGTCACAAACACTTGAAACTCACTCCCAGAGCGTTTTAACTTCACTTCATCGACTATAACTTCTTGGTATATGTGATTAAATTTCAATTCAATTGCCTATTGAGTTATTTCAGTAGATTAATTTATGTATTACACACCAAAAGATTAACTTAACGAAAGCTGCAAAACCATATTTCAAACTTAGAGCTTAGTACCCTCAATTGAATTTCAGCGTTGAAATAAACTCAACATAAAACACTAAGTGCTATAGCCTTTTAAAAACAAAAAAGCGCGGTCTGACCCGCGCCTCTATTTTATCTGACGGCTGATAGCTGACAGCTCAAGTCGTTGGGTTACAAACCAAGTTCTGCCATAAAATCATCATCTGCATCGTCTGCTTGTGATGATGCTTTTTGCTTTTCAGCTTTTTGTTTAGCTTCATTTTCGATGATGTCATCTGGGTCAACGGCTTCTGAAATATCAAAATCATGTAGTTTGATAAATTCAGTTTTATCCATCGCAAGCTCTAGATAGAAGATATTTTGCTTCGCAGTAGTGAAGGTCACACGGCGCGCTTGTGGTCTATCCATGGTGGTATCAACAGAGATTTGCACCTGCTTGTTAATCGCCATCATCTTAGGTTGGTTTTGCGTGATAGAAGTATGCAGCTGGTCGCGTACTTTTGACGTAAAGTCACCAACGATTTGGTTCATCAGCTCGCCGAGTACGTTTGCCACATCATCTGATAAATGGCTTTGTGCAATTTCGTCTTCTGGCATACCCATGTTGCGCATATAGTCATGGTAAATTTCCATGGCTGCTTGGGCTGTGAAGTTTGTTACCACAAGGCCAGTAAAACCACCATCGAACAATACAAAACAGCCAATATCTGGGCGCATACAGGTGCGGGTTATTTTTTGTACCATGGCAGAATAACTAATACTATTACCACTTGCTGAAGACAGAACTCCAGTCACTGAATGACACAGAGTTGATAAGATATCTTCTGTACTAATCACTTTGCTTTTTGTCATTAAACTTCTCTTTTTTGTACTTGTTATTGATAATTCTAGCCAAGCTACTGAATTTATCACTGACTATCCAGTTAAAAATGCTAAAATAGCGGTATTATTTTTTAAAGAGACTGTTCACGTGACGCAAAAAGACAGTATTTATGCCACTGAGCAAGCGGTTAAAGACTTTAGCTTTGACCAACATGTAGTAGAAGTTTTCCCAGATATGATCCAGCGCTCGGTGCCGGGTTACGCAACCATTGTTAGCACCATAGGTAAACTGGCTGGCGAATACGCGCAAAGTAATTCAAACCTATACGACTTAGGCTGTTCACTTGGTGCAGTAACGTTAAGTATGCGCCGTAATATTCGCACCGATAACTGTAATATTATTGCCGTTGATAACTCAGAAGCGATGGTTGAGCGTTGTAAATTACATTTACAAGGTTTTCGCTCTGACGTGCCAGTCACTGTCACGCTGGGTGATATAAACGATTTAGCCATCGAGAATGCCTCTGTGGTGGCGATGAACTTTACACTACAGTTTATTCCACCTGAAAAGCGCCAAGCGGTGCTTGAAAAGATTTACGCAAATTTAAAACCAGGCGGCGTTTTGCTGCTGAGCGAAAAAATTAGAGGTGAAAATGAGCAATGCGATAATTTGCTCATTGATTTACATCATGATTTTAAACGTCATAACGGCTATTCAGAGCTTGAGATCAGCCAAAAGCGCACAGCTATCGAAAATGTCATGCGCCCTGATCATTTATCTACCCACTTAAACCGATTAAGTGAAATTGGTTTTAGCCAAACGCAAGTGTGGTATCAATGTTTTAACTTCTGTTCGATGATTGCAATCAAGTAATCATCACAACGATATAAAGAGTATTTCATGTCTCAATGGTTTAACCAATTTTATGCTGCTATCGCACAAAGCCCGCTTAGTCACTGGCTCGAAACTTTACCTGGCCAATTAAAGCACTGGGAACTCGAAGCCAGTCACGGCGATTTACCTAAATGGCAAAAAGTGCTGAAAAACTTACCTGAGGTAAGCACAAACCATGTAAACCTGCAGGATAAAGTACAAATCGGCACCGGTGATGAGCTATCTGAGGGTCAGCAAAAACAGTTAACGCATTTATTAAAGCGCATGATGCCATGGCGTAAAGGGCCATTTAGCTTACACGGTATCGAGATTGATACTGAGTGGCGCAGTGATTGGAAATGGGATCGTTTACTGCCTCATATTGAACCGTTAAAAGGCCGCACTGTGCTTGATATTGGTTGTGGTTCTGGTTATCACTTGTGGCGTATGCGCGGTGAAGGCGCTAATTTTGTAGTAGGTATCGATCCATCTGATTTATTCTTATGCCAATTTCAAGCGATAAAGCATTATCACCAAGATGAAAACGTGCATTTATTGCCATTAGGTGTTGAAGCTCTGCCAGAGCTAAAAGCATTTGATACGGTATTTTCGATGGGTGTTTTATATCATCGTCGTTCACCAATCGACTTTTTAGCGCAATTAAAAGCGCAGCTTCGTCCTGGCGGTGAGTTAGTCCTTGAAACACTGGTTGTTGAAGGTGATGAGCACACAGTTTTAGTGCCAACCGACCGTTATGCAAAAATGCGTAATGTGTGGTTTATCCCAAGCACCGCGGCATTAAAACTATGGATGGAGCGCGTTGGCTTTAAAGATGTACAAGTTAAAGACTGTGCAATCACAACGCTTGAAGAACAACGTAAAACCCAGTGGATGGAAAACGAATCATTGGTCGACTTTTTAGACCCAAATGACACCAGCAAAACCATTGAAGGTTACCCAGCCCCCCTACGCGCTATTTTAACTGCGAAAGCTTAACAAATAGTGAGAAGTCTCTAGTTACAAGGTCAAAGTGACATTTACTTGATACTTTTGCCTTGTAACTTGAAAGCAAAAAAACCGGACAACTGTCCTTGTCAAGTCGGTTAAAGTGATTTTTCAACTAGCCGCGCCATTGCAATTGTTGTAAAATACGCGCGTTTCTAAGCAACCCACATGCAACTTTTTTGAGGAAAACCTGTGAGCGAACAAAAACAGTCTCTTAGCTATAAAGACGCGGGCGTAGATATCGATGCCGGTAATGCACTTGTTGAGCGTATTAAAGGCGTAGTTAAAAAAACCAGACGTCCTGAAGTAATGGGCGGTATCGGTGGTTTTGGCGCACTTTGCGAACTACCAACTGGCTATAAAGAGCCTGTACTGGTTGCTGGCACAGACGGCGTTGGTACAAAACTACGTTTAGCAATCGATCTTAAAAAGCACGACACAGTGGGTATCGACCTTGTTGCTATGTGTGTAAACGACCTTATTGTACAAGGTGCAGAGCCACTATTTTTCCTTGATTACTATGCAACTGGTAAATTAGACGTAGACACTGCGGCTGATGTTGTAACAGGTATTGGTAAAGGCTGTGAGCTTTCTGGCTGTGCATTAATCGGTGGTGAAACTGCTGAAATGCCAGGTATGTACGACGGCGAAGACTACGACATGGCTGGTTTCTGTACTGGTGTTGTAGAAAAATCTAAAATTATCGACGGTACTAAAGTTGCTGCAGGCGACCAATTAATCGCCCTTGCATCAAGTGGTCCTCACTCAAACGGCTTCTCATTAATTCGTAAAGTTCTTGAAGTATCTGGCGCAGACACGAGCGCTGAGCTTGAAGGCAAAACACTTGGCGATCACCTTTTAGAACCAACTCGTATCTACGTTAAACAACTACTTGAGCTATTCAAGCAGGTTGACGTACACGCGTTATCTCATATCACGGGTGGTGGTTTCTGGGAAAACATCCCGCGCGTACTTCCTGAATCTGCAAAAGCAGTTATCAAAGGTGACAGCTGGGAATGGCCTGTTGTTTTCAACTGGTTACAAGAAAACGGCAACATCACAACACACGAAATGTACCGTACATTCAACTGTGGTGTTGGTATGATTTTAGTTGTTCCAGCAGACAAACTTGAGCAAAGCTTAACAATCCTTAAAGATCTTGGCGAAAATGCATGGCATATTGGTGAGATCCAAGATGCGAAAGCTGGCGAAGAGCAAGTAGAAATTTTAGGTGGTCGTGACTAATGACCCCTTGTCGTCTTGTTGTATTAATTTCTGGTAGCGGTTCAAACCTTCAAGCCATCATCGACGCATGTGCGCGTGGTGAGATAAAAGCCGAAATCGCCGCTGTAATTAGTAATAAAGCCGACGCCTATGGCCTTGAGCGAGCAAAAAATGCAGGTATACAAACACGTGTACTTAGCCATAAAGATTTTGACTCGCGCGAGGCCTATGATGCTGAGTTAATGGACATTATTGACAATTTTGAACCAAATCTAGTTGTATTAGCTGGTTTTATGCGTATTCTTACTCCTAGCTTAGTGCAAAAATTTAAGGGAAAAATGTTGAACATTCACCCTTCTTTGTTGCCTAAGTACCAAGGGCTGAATACCCACCAACGAGCGATAGATGCAAAAGATGACGTTCATGGTGTCAGTGTTCACTTTGTCACAGAAGAGCTAGACGGCGGTCCCGTTGTTCTTCAAGCCAAAGTGCCGGTACTCGAAAACGATACCGCAGAGACACTCGCACAACGTGTTCATCAGCAAGAACATATAATCTATCCATTGGTGGTCAAGTGGTTCAGTGAACAACGACTCAAGATGGAAGCAGATTATGCAGTTTTTGACGAAAAGAAACTTCCTGCACACGGCGCGCACTATCCAGAATAAAAATTTAAGTGCCTTACTCGCTTGTGTGGGCACTTTATTACTTCCTACCAGTGTTTTTGCTGGCGATCTCACTCAATATGAAGCCAAATACGATGTACTTCGTAAAGGCGAAACCCATGGTAAAGCAATCCGCGAGCTTAAAAAAGCCGCCGACGGTAACTACGTGATCACTTATCACAGCGAAATCGAATGGATGATTTTTTCTGACTCAAGAAAAGAAACATCTAAATTTACTTACCATGATCAAAAAATTTCTCCGCTAAGTTACAATATGGAGCGCTCAGGCACAGGGCCTGATAAAGAATACAGCTTAAAATTTGATGCGGCGCAAAAACAAGTACAAAGCAGCGAAAGTAAATACCCATTAAAGCTTGATTGGTCTGACGATTTTCAAGATTCACTGTCTTACCAAGTGCAAGTGCGCGAAGAGTTAAAACAAGGTAAAACGCAATTATCGTATCCATTGATTGATAAAAAAGGCAACCTTCGCAATTACGACTTTGAAGTCATCGGCACCGAAGTGATCTCGCTACCTGTTGGTAATGTAGAAGCAATTAAAGTTAAACGTTTATACGATAACGATAAACGTCAAGCACTTGCTTGGTTTGCCCCAGAAATGGACTACATGCTCGTGCGTATGTGGAAAGGTGAAAAAGGCGTAGAGCAATTTGAAGTGCAACTTAATTCATTCACTGTGACCACACCAGTCGCCGTAACAAATGAAGTGAGTAATGAAGCGCCTTAATAGCGCTTCATCTTTTATTTAAATTTTTTCGCCCATTTTAAACAGTGCAAACTCACCGGGTTCCATTTTCTGCCAGCGTTCATCATTGGTGAGTGGCCGTGTTGCAATCACAGTAACCACATCGTTCGGTGTGGTTTCTTTTTGAAAATCAATTACCATGTCTGCATCAATTAATGTCGCTTTGCCAAACGGTGCACGGCGTGTGATCCAATGTAGGTTATTGGTGCAATAAGCTAACACATAAACACCATCGGTCAGTAACATATTAAATACGCCTTTTTCGCGCAGCGTGTGGGCAAGCTTTGCCGCATAACGAAATACAGACGCCATATTTGATGGCCGCTTAGGGTATTTTTCGCGGATCTTATCTAGCAGCCAACAAAACGCCAGTTCACTGTCAGTGTTACCGACAGGTCGATAATAGTCTGGCTTTAAATCATGATAATTAGATAATTGCCCGTTGTGTGCATACGTAATTTCACGGCCCCATAACTCGCGGGTAAACGGATGCGTGTTTTCAAGGCATACACGACCACGATTCCCTTGGCGAATATGACTTATCACCGAAATACTTTTAATAGGATACGCTTTAACGAGTTTGGCAATTTCTGATTGGCAACTTGGCTCGGGATCTTTAAATGTGCGGCAGCCCTTACCCTCATAAAAGGTGATGCCCCAACCATCTTTATGCGGGCCAGTGTTTCCACCACGCTCTAATAAGCCCGAAAAACTAAAACAAATATCCGTTGGTACATTGGCTGACATGCCAAGCAACTCACACATAGAACTCTTAACCTATAAAACTAATCGAAGTAAAAGGCATGATGGGCTGATCCCTGCCTGCGCTCATTGTTGTACATAGCGCTAAAGATGGCAACTGCTATGCTGAGATTTTCAGAACTATCTGATAAATAGTGCATATTTTACACACCTTTTTATGTGCAACATTTACATAAACTAAATAGTCATAAGCCCACTGTAAATTTTTTTGCACTGTTCATACAGTTTACTCATTAAAAGGTTTTACAAAGCATCGTTTTATCTTTGTTCCCCTCTTGATAATTCATGGTTGTAGCGCTACTCTAAAAGAGGTGGTCTGACCTCTATTAAGGAATAATCAATGACTCTCATATTTTTACTTGGTTTACTCGTGCTACTTAGTGTGGCGAGTTACCACAGATCGAGCTGGAATACCTGTTTAGGTATTGCCATTGCGACCTTACTTGTTGGCACTTTTGCTGGCGCGTTTGGTGCAATCAGTTGGCTACTATTCTTACTTATTGCTGTGCCACTTTCTGTGACAAGCATTCGTCAACAATACATCATCAAACCTATTTTTGCTGCATTTAAAAAAGTAACCCCGACAATGTCGGATACTGAAAAATCAGCAATCGATGCAGGTACTACGTGGTGGGAAGCGGATCTATTTTGTGGTCGTCCTGACTGGAACAAATTACACCAATACCCAGCACCAAAACTGACTATCGAAGAACAAGCGTTTATTGATGGCCCAGTTGAAGAAGTGTGTAGCATGTTAGATGACTGGCACGCAACGCACGAATTAACTGATTTACCGCAAGATGTTTGGCAATATCTAAAAGATAATAAATTCTTTGCCATGATCATCAAAAAAGAATACGGCGGTTTAGAGTTTTCTGCTTATGCACAATCATGTGTACTGCAAAAGCTAACAAGTAAATCAACGTTACTTTCATCTATCGTAGGTGTACCAAACTCATTAGGTCCGGGCGAATTACTTCAGCACTATGGTACTAAAGAGCAAAAAGATCATTACTTACCACGTTTAGCGAGTGGTCAAGAGATCCCATGTTTTGCTTTAACATCACCAGAAGCTGGTTCTGACGCAAGTGCAATTCCTGACTACGGTGTTGTTTGTAAAGGTCAATGGAACGGCGAAGAAGTTGTTGGTATTAGCCTAACGTGGAACAAACGTTACATTACTCTTGCTCCTGTTGCGACTGTACTTGGTCTTGCATTTAAACTACAAGATCCAGACGGTTTACTAGGTGATAATAAAGAACCTGGTATTACCTGTGCGCTGATCCCAACTGACACCCCAGGGGTCGAAATTGGCCGTCGTCACTTCCCGCTAAACGTACCATTCCAAAATGGTCCTACTCGCGGTAAAGACATCTTCGTACCACTTGATTACATCATTGGTGGCCCGAAAATGGCTGGTCAAGGCTGGCGTATGCTTGTTGAATGTTTATCTGTTGGTCGTGCAATCACCTTGCCGTCTAACTCTACAGGTGGCATTAAAACAATTGCGCTTGCAACAGGTTCTTACAGCCGTATTCGTCGTCAATTCCGTTTACCTATTGGTCAAATGGAAGGTGTTGAAGAATCAATGGCAAAACTTGCAGGCTACGCTTATAGCTCTGATGCTGCCGTTAGCATGTCTACCGGTGCTGTTGACCTTGGTGAAAAACCATCGGTTGTATCTGCGATTATCAAATACCACTTAACTGAACAAATGCGTGAAGCAACAATTCACGGCATGGATGTTCATGGTGGTAAAGGCATCATGCTTGGTCCAAACAACTACCTAGGTCGCGGTTATCAAGGTGCGCCAATTGCAATCACTGTTGAAGGTGCAAACATCTTAACGCGTAACATGATCATTTATGGTCAAGGTGCAATTCGTTGTCATCCATTCGTGTTAACTGAGCTAGGCGCTTGTGCAATTGAAGACCGCGAAGAAGCGCTTGCAGTATTCGATAAAGCATTAATGGGTCACGTTGGCTTTACTATTTCGAACCTTGTTCGTACTAAGTGGTTAGCACTAACGAATGCTCGCTTCACAGGTACGCCGTACAAAGACGAAACAGCTGAGTTTTATCGTGTTGCGTCACGTTTCAGTGCATCATTAGCATTAATGTCAGATATCAGCATGGCGGTTTTTGGTGGTTCATTGAAGCGTAAAGAGCGTATCTCTGCACGTTTAGGTGACTTACTAAGCTACTTATACCTTGTATCTGCAACACTTAAACGTTACAACGACGAAGGCCGTAAAAAAGAAGATTTTGCGCTAGTTCAATGGAGCTGCCAAGATCACCTTTACCACTGCCAACGAGCTCTTGCTGACCTAATCAATAACATGCCATCTGCACCACTTCGTGCAATGCTAAAAATTATGTTATTCCCATTCGGTCGTCCAGTTCGTAAACCTACTGATAAGCTTGAGCATAAACTTGCGCACTTATTACAAGTACCAAGCGAAACTCGTAACCGTTTAGCTAACTACATTTACCTTAAAAACGAGCCACTTAACCTTGTTGGTCGTCAAGAGCAAACGCTTAAAGACATTCTCGAAGTTGAGCCGCTGTTTGATAAGGTATGCCGTGAAAAAGGCGTAAAACTGCCTTTCTTCCAGCTTGATAAAGTAGCGCAAATGGGCCTAGAAGCTGGCATTTTAAGTCAAGCAGAAGCCGACAAACTAGCTGCTGTTGAAAAAGCCCGTCTTGACGTTATTAACGTTGACGACTTTGACCCAGCAGATTTAGTTGCTGGTAAAGTAGCCCGTGGCGAAAGCGATAAAAAAGCAGACGCTGCCTAAGCTAGCAAAACAATTCCAATTGTTATGAAAAACCAAACCAGCGCAAATTGCGCTGGTTTTTTTTGCGCTAAATATTGCTGCAATACACACCATACTGCCCCTATGGGGATGTAAATCAAGTTAATGCCCAGCATGCTTATAACAACAATTAAAGCCACAGCAAAAAATATAAGGCTCGGTAAAAACTGGCTTATATAAAACGGCTTATCTTGGCTATTGCTTTGAAAGAACAGCCGATATTTTTTAAAAACAGCCAAGCAATCGAATTGCAGCGAGCTTGTTAGCAACACGCATACTGAAAAAGCTACAGCCTGTATCAGATCACTAAAGTCACTCCGAATTGTTATTAGCTGTAATAAAGAAAACAAACATGCAACTAAAACTGAGCCACGCCATATTAAACACCAACTGTGTTGTAAAAAGTAACTAAGCCAAAATAAAGCAAGCGAGTGTACTTTTAATTTATGACTTATTCTTACAGGTGGGAGTAAAATCGAACAGCCGAAAATAGCAACAAAACCTAGATAATATTGCAGCGGAGATAAACTAACAGGCTGTAATACCAATACAGAACTGAGCAATAAACTATAAAAAAGTGCACGTGGCCTATAAAGAACAAATACTCCACATAGCCACTGCAACAACATAAACAGCATAAAATGAGGTACTTGTAGCCATTGCTTTAACGAAAGTTCTACTGCGATTAATAAACTGGCAATGAGCCAAGCATTACTTAAAAGTAGTAACTTGCAGTCAGCAGATACTCGCCAAGAGGATTTATAAAGGCTTCGCTGAAACGCCCTATTTTGCGAATTTTTAATGGCTGATGCCATGGCCCATAACATCACCGATTCAAGTAAAAGATAAACCACAGCTAATTTGGCGCCAGAAGCGGGTTCTGCATGGCTATCGACTATTTTCCCAAGCCCTAAAAACAAAAGTAAAACCATACCAAGAAATGCAGGGCCTAGTACCAGAGCGAACAGCAAGCTAAAACTCTTTAACTGAGATAGCATGCTTTTAAGGTTAGTCGTATATGCTAGGTATCTATAAGAAAGGAATGACACGTAGCTAGCAAGAGATTCAATCATAATGCTGTACACTCAAAACCATGCTGTATAAACACCTCAGGTTCGTGGCTTGTAATGATGACTTGCCCATTAGGTTTATCATCTAAGTAGCCATCAAGTAAGGTCAGCAAAAATTGAATACTTGTTTGATCAAGCGCTGCACTCGGTTCATCTAATAGTAAAAATGGGGCTTGCTTTAAAAAAGCAGTAATAAGCTGGCATTTCTTTTGGTTTCCACTCGATAAAGAACTGAAGCGAGTGTTGAGATGCTCTGTAAAGTTAAAACCTGTAATGAGCTGCTCTGGTATGCCTTGCAACTAAGCTCAATAATTTGCCTCGCAGTTAAAAAATCAGGCAGCACAATACGGTCGCTAGCAATTGAAACATCGTTTTGCGGTGATTTTAATGCCTCATTATTGTATAAAATCTGCCCTGACTGTGGCTCTTCTAGGCCAGCGAGCATCATCAGTAGCGTTGTTTTTCCTCTGCCATTGGCTGCCTGTAAACAAACTCTTTTACCTTGTAATTGCTTATTGTAGTTTTCAAAAACGTGGGCTGAGGCAAAACGCTTATTGAGGTTGTTTATTGCAATCATGTTTACTTCCTTTAATAGTGGAAAAATAATATCACACTCATGTCCCTATTTATTTACATGATTTGTAACAAATATCAAACGGGTAAAACTTGCGTTTAGATTATGAACAGGCAACACTTTATAACGAAAAATTAACAAGGAATAATTACAATGAAACCGAGTTTTCAACTAGCAGCCGTGGCATGTGCACTCAGCCTTGCACTTGCAGGATGTTCACAATCAACCCACTCAACAAGCAGCACCGAAAGCGTGCAACAAAGCCAAACTGTTAAACAGTATGATGCTGAAACCTTTTTTGATACAACCTCAATTATGGGCAGCAGCTTTTCACCAAAAGGCGACAAAATACTCGTTAGCAGTGATGAAAGCGGCATTTATAGCCTGTATGAAGTAGATATAAAAACCGCCAAAAAAACCCGCTTAACAGACTTTGAAGACAGTACTTATGCAGTGGCTTATTTCCCTAAAGATGAGCGCGTACTATTTACTAAAGACTCAGGTGGTAACGAGCGTTATCACATCTATGTTCGCGAAACAGACGGCACAGTTAAAGACCTCACCCCAGGTGAAGAAACCCGTGCAGGATTTGCAGGCTTCACAGAAGACGGTAAACACTTTTTTATAACCAGCAATCAGCGTGATGCTAAGTTTATGGACCTATATCGTGTTGATGCTAACAGCTATGAAGTAACGCCGGTTTATCAAAATACCATGGGGCTGGATGTCGGTGCTATAAGCCCTGACGGCCGCTTTATTGCTTTATCGAAAAACAATTCGAACAAAGACAGCGATGTGTTCATTCTCGATACGCGTAAAAAAACCCTTAAACCAGAGCTTATCACCCGTCATGACGACGACGCTAAGTATGGCCCAGAAACCTTCTCAAGAGACAGTAAATCATTGTATTACTCAACCGATGCTAAAGGTGAGTTTGCACAAGTGTGGCGTTATGACTTAACTACCGGCGAGCACAGCCCAGCCCTCAAAGATGAGTGGGATGTCAGCTTTATTTACTTCTCTAAATCTGGCCGTTATCAAGTAAGTGGTGTTAATGCCGACGCCAGCACTAAGGTGTCGATAATCGATACCACCACAGGTAAAGGTATTGCTATGCCATCGTTGCCTGCAGGTAACTTACGTGGTGTTAATTTTTCAGCTGATGAAAAAACTATGGCGTTTTATTTAAATTCAGACACCTCGCCAAGCAATTTATTTGTGTGGCAAGTCGGTGAGCCGAAAGCTAAACAATTAACTAACACATTAAGTGATGCAATTAATCAAAGTGACTTAGTTGAGAGCACAATTGTGCGCTTTAAGAGCTTCGATGGCTTAGAAATCCCGGGGGTTTTATATAAACCTAAGCAAGCCAACAGCAACAATAAAGTACCTGCTTTAGTTTGGGTGCATGGCGGCCCTGGTGGACAAAGCCGTACTGGATATAGTGCAATGCAGCAGCATCTAGTCAATCATGGTTATGCCATTTTTGCGGTTAATAACCGAGGCAGCTCAGGCTATGGTAAAACCTTCTTCCATTTAGATGATAAAAAACATGGCACTGATGATTTACAAGATATCGTATACGGCAAAAAGCATCTACAAAGCCTAGATTGGGTTGATGCTGATAAAATTGGCATCATGGGGGGCAGCTATGGTGGCTTTATGACCGCCGCAGCACTTGCCTTTGAACCTGAAGAATTCAAAGTAGGCATTAATATCTTTGGTGTAACAAACTGGGTTAGAACCTTAAACTCGATTCCACCATGGTGGGAAAGCTTTAAAAAGGCACTGTACGATGAAATGGGCGACCCCGCGACAGACGGTGAGCGTCACCGTGCAATTTCGCCACTATTTCATGCTAAAAACATCACTAAGCCATTAATGGTGATCCAAGGTGCTAATGACCCACGCGTTTTACAAGTTGAAAGCGATGAGCTCGTTGCCGCTGTAAAGGCAAATGGTGTGCCTGTCGAATATGTATTATTCGATGATGAAGGCCATGGTTTTACTAAAAAGGAAAACCGCATTAAAGCCTCAAACGCATATCTTGAGTTTTTAAATACCTATTTAGATAAATAGCAAAATTGCAAAGGTAAAGAGCCGGTTTTTAAACCGGCTTTTTTATGCAAAACACCTGTATAGAAGCAAAATATAGTAGCTCATACAGTACTGTATAGAATACTGTATAATTTTAATGATAAATTTTTCACCTTTTTGACCTTCCAAAACAAAAAATTAACCCATTGTTTAATAAGAACTAAATAAATTTAATTAACATAAAACTGAATAATTGGTTAAAAAATAGCAAAAAAGTACTTGCGCAAAAACACTGTATAAACTACTGTATACATATACTGTATAAACAACCAGTGAGTGAAAGTTATGTTACAGCCAATTACCTTAAGAACAGTTAAAAGCTACCAACAAGATAACGACAAAGCGTCTGTTAATTTAATTCAAATTGAAGACGAAATATCAGCAACCTTTGAGCTATTAAAAGTATTGCATCATTACAATAGCCAAAATGCATGGACACTATTAATTGCCCCTGATCATGTTCCTAGCAAAGCATTATTAGATTCGTGTTCGATTGATACCAGCAAACTACTTGTGATCAGACAAAAGCATTTAGTTAACCTTGAGTACGTACTTAGCTCTGCATTACATAATGGTAATTTTGCCGCAGTGATCACATGGACAGATATCGTAAACAATCATCAACTTGATTCGATGAATCTAAATCTTGAGCAAGCATCTGCTAAGTTTTATTGTTTTACAACAAGCGCTCAATTAAACAATTTAGTACCGCAGCCACAATAGGCTTGTTAAAATAACAATTTATAGTTTTAGGTAAGTTGTTATGACATCACTCACCCACCCCCTTTGTCCTTGTGGCAGCGAATCGACTTACGAGCTTTGCTGCCAACCTTTTCATACAGGTGCAAGCCAAGCTGATACGCCCGAGCAACTTATGCGTTCTCGTTTTAGTGCATACGCGCTGAAAGATGCAAAATATGTATTTAGCACCTATGCACAAAGCCAACAAGCCGCAAACCCGGTTAGCGAAATTAAAGATTTTGCTAATAGCTGCCGTTTTACCAAACTCAGTGTTTTAGATACAGAACATAATGATCAAGAAGGTTTTGTAGAATTTAAAGCAAATTACTTTTACCAAAACTTGTTTTGTGAGTTACACGAAAAGTCGCGTTTTATTAAAGAAGATGGCCTATGGCGTTACCTAGATGGTAATATAACGCCAGTTGCAGATATTAAAATTGGCCGTAATGATGAATGCCCTTGTGGTAGCGGTAAAAAATATAAAAAGTGTCACGCTCTTTAATTGCTCTTATACCAATCCGCTTAATTAAGTATTATTGCGGGTTGGTATTAGTCTGGTAAATCCAGTCTAGGGCTTGGGTAATCGTTGTTGGGAATGCGGTTGCATGGCGTGCCTGAGGAATAACAAATAAATTTGTTGTAACCAGCGCGCCACTTTGTTTATTAATTTTAGCTGCTAATTGCCTCGCACCCGACACCATTTTTTCACCTTCACTTTCTTCAAGTTCACCCACTGCGATGTAAACTTTTGTTGTGTTGGCAGCTGGTTTTACAGCCATAGCTAATATTGAGTTTTCTTTAAACCACACTGAAGGACTGCCGATAATGTAACTTGAAAAAAGCGAAGGCTCGGTAAATAAGGTAAAGGAAGCAAATAAACCACCCAGCGAGTTACCGACTAATGTACTTTTTTGGTTTGTTCTGTAGTGAGCCTTAATATATGGCAATACAGATTGTTTTAGAAAGTTTAGATACTGGCTTGCTCCGCCAGTTTTACGTTGCCAATTTTTATCTTCAAATGGCGTATAGTCATAAATACGGCTATTAAGCCCCGGCACACCTTTTTGATACCCTACTGCGACGATAATCACCTCTTCCATCGCCCCCGAATTCATCATAAAGCGACTGACGCCAGAGGCAATTGGCAAACTGTAGTTTGCATCTAACAGGTAAACAACGGGGTATCGCTTCTGGTTTTGTTTTTGGTAGCTGCGTGGCAGTTTAATTGTAATGGGGTATTCGTTTTCGATATGTTTATCTTTAACTAAAACAGTATTAGTGCGTGGCAAAGTAAATGGCTCAGCATGGCTTACTGAGCTCACGCCGAAAACACTGATCACAAAAACGAGCAATAAATAAGGCATAGTTAATCCTTTAGCCACTTTTTAATTGGTAACAGCCACTCATCTTTTGGCTTATAAAATGCACCATGGGAGAGCCCCGTATTGATGCTTAGTTCTTCGAACTTAGTTACTGCACTTCTATCAATTAAAAACTGGCAAGAGCCAACCTGATCTGAGCGTTCAAAGATAGAGTAAACCTTGCCGTAAGCTTTAACTGATGAGTTCTTTTTTATTAGGCCAGCACAACCTGCCAATATAACTAAGTTAATATGTGTGCGTTTAAGCTCATTGGCTGCCAGTATCGACAATGCCCCGCCCCGTGAAAAACCAACCAAACTAATATTCGACTCATCAACACCGGCGCTGATCAATGCTTCAACATCTGCAGCGAGCTTTTTCGCAAATGCAAATGGTTCAGTGTCTTTTGGCCTGTGATAGGCTATTAAATGATAACTATCATCTGCAAGTGCTTCTTTTACCGCAATAAAGTCATAAACACCAAAGGTTTTGTGAACAGGTTTAGGGTTTTTACCTTCGACGATAAAACCATGGGAATAAAAAACATAGTGCTCATGCGGATCAATCTCTGTTGGAAACTGGCTGTAAATAGTGCCAGCGAGAGCAGGCATAACCCAACAAGCACAGGTTAAAAGTAGTGTACGTAACACTGGTATCCCTTTGAAAAATAAAATCGTACTGATTACACGATAATAACAGTTTTAAAAATAATATCTTAGTTGTAAGTCAGGTCGCTTTGCCTAAGTGAGAAGTGAGTTAACCCTAATCAAAAACCTAAAGAGATCTCCAAAAACCAACTTGAGGTATATTCATAGCTTTTTGATATAAGTTAAGTAAAAAAACAATGACAGCGATGTCAATTGACAGTAAAAAAGCGTATTGTAAAAAAACAGTTAAAGTAACTACTAATTTTAGACGTCTAGACGTTGAAAAAACAAATTCTTAAGCGTACTATGTTCGTAATCTGAGTTTGGCTCACATTTTTCATGAGATTTTTTAAAGATGATTGATATAAAGCACCTAAAAACCATAGCGACCCTTAAAGAGACAGGCTCTTTGGTCAATACCGCCCGCGAGTTGTTTTTAACTCAATCGGCTTTATCACATCAAATTAAAGATCTCGAGAATAAGCTAGATTGCCAACTGTTCGAACGTAAGACGCAGCCTGTGCGTTTTACACCGCAAGGCATGTTACTGCTGGAGCTTGCTAATGAGGTTTTACCTAGAGTTGAAGCGACAAAGTGTCGTTTAAAAGAAAGCCTGAATCAGCCAATTTCAAATTTACGTTTAAGTGTTGAGTGTCATGCCTGCTTTCATTGGTTGCTACCAACCATCAAAGAATTTAATAACTTTTGGCCTGATATCAAAATTGATTATGAGCGCGGCTTTAGTTATGACGCCATTCCAGATTTAATTAATGATGAGTTAGATCTTGTGCTGACTTCTGATATTCGTGAACCCGATCAGCTTGAGTATGCTCACCTGTTTGATTTTAAATTAAAATTAATCGTTGCACCGGATCATGAGTTGGCAAAAAAAGCCTATGTCACCGCCCTTGATTTAAAAAACGAAACTATTATTTCGTACCCTATCCCGCGAGAGCGCCAAGATATCTTTAAACATTTTATTCAAAATGCACGCTTTGATGGCACGCTTAAAACTGTTGACCAAGGTTTATTAATTTTCCAATTAGTGAGCGCTGGAATGGGTGTTGCAGCATTACCAGACTGGCTAGTCACCCCTTATGAAAGCCAAGGACTCATTAAGTCGATTCCGTTAGGTGCACTTGGCCTTACTCGCCCTATGTATTTAGCGATGAAAAAGAATATGAAAGATAACCCTGTTTATCGCCACTTTTTAAATACGTGTAAGCAAAATAACGGTCGCTAAAGAAAGGCAAAATAATTAACATAGCTGCATATGTTACAAACAATAATGCTGATACATGTTTGAAATTAAAAAGATCATTGGCTCATTATTAATGCCCCTGCCGTTGTTGGGGCTGCTTACTTTAGTGATGGTATTTTTAGCCATTGCCCATAAACGCAAAGCACTCTATTTTGGCTTTGTTAGCATTTTAACTTTAATGATGATAAGCACGCCATTTATTGGTCAGTCACTGATAGCTGCAAGCAATAACCCTGCATGGCAATTTAACCAAGCAAAACACCCTAAACTCGATAATATTGTGGTACTTGGCTGCTCTATAATGCCCAACTCTCGCCTTGCCGCTAATCACCAGTTAGGCGATTGTGCGCTTGCTCGATTACTTGAAGGTGTTAAGCTTGCCCACCACTACCCAAACGCCACTCTCTATGTATCAGGGGGCGGTTTTGCTAACACCACCAATAGCCAGCTCATGTTTGAAACAGCAAAAGCGCTCGGCATTAAAGGCTCCCGAATTAAGCAAAATCACCTCGCTATGGATACCGCTGAAGAAGCGAAGCGACTTGCCATTTATTTAGTCGATAAAAAAACAGCCCTAGTCACCTCAGCAAGCCATATGCCACGAGCGAAAGATTTATTTAATGCACAAGGTGTTGATGTGCTCCCTGCTGCAACTGACTTCCAAGATTTTAGTCACTATCCGACGTATAAGCAGTTTATACCAGATGATGATGTACTGGTTGCCGTTACCAGAGTCGCTCATGAAAAAATTGGCAGTGCTTG
The DNA here is from genome assembly GCF_021532475.1 of Pseudoalteromonas sp. APAL1. Taxonomy (NCBI): domain Bacteria; kingdom Pseudomonadati; phylum Pseudomonadota; class Gammaproteobacteria; order Alteromonadales; family Pseudoalteromonadaceae; genus Pseudoalteromonas; species Pseudoalteromonas sp. APAL1. The sequence goes on from NZ_JAKGAW010000012.1 coordinate 58,927, forward strand.
GGTAAGTGTGCGCCGCTGGATTGATCCAGAGGCGCTGTAGACTTAATCAGACTGGATTGTCGATATCGATAAACGTTACATCAAAACCATGCTGCTCAGCTAAAAGTTCGCCTAAGGCTTTAATGCCATAACGCTCAGTAGCATGGTGTCCTGCTGCAAAAAAGTCGATGCCTTGCTCGCGTGAACTATGAATCGTTTGCTCAGAGGCCTCACCAGTAAGATAAGCATCAATCCCTTGAGCAGCCGCTAAATCAATATACCCTTGGCCACCCCCGGTGCACCAAGCGATGGTTTCGATTTTTTCTTTTCTGACCAAACTAGTTAATGGTGCTCTATTAAGTACTTTCGCAATTTTATCGGCAAATTCTTCACCGCTTAGTGGTGTTTTTAAACGCCCTTTTACCGGCACACTATTTGGGCCAGACTCAAGCCCACCAGTGAACTCAATACCAAGTAAATTTGCCAATTGTGCGTTATTACCAATGTCAGGATGAATATCTAGCGGTAAGTGATAGCCATATAAATTAATATCATTATTTAAAAGCGCTGCTATGCGGCGTTTTTTCATGCCCGTGATTGGCTGCGACTCACCTTTCCAGAAATAGCCATGATGTACCAAAATCGTATCTGCATTTTCTGCAATAGCGGCATCAATCAATGCTTGGCTTGCTGTGACACCCGTCACTATTTTTTTTACCTCGCTCGCCCCTTCAACTTGTAAGCCGTTTGGGCAAAAGTCAGCGATAGAATCAGGTTTAAGAATGTTGTTTAATAATTGAGTAAATTGTTTGCGTTGCATTTGAAAATCGTCCTTCAACCCTCTATTTTGTGCAAATTTTGGCGTTTATGAGTGAAAAATGGAAGGAAAATCGCAAAAAATTGAAAAGTAAGCTGAAAATAGGTATAAATATATATTCTTAATCTGTGTTTACAACGTATAGGGTCTCTGATGAGCAAACTAGACAAAACAGAAGTGTTAAATGCCTTCGAAGCAGCATACGAAGCAGCGAATGGTAAGAAACCTGAAATCACTACAAAACCTGGTTGGTATAGCATCGATGGTGGCAAAAACTTGCGCCTTGCTGATGTTGCAGCGCTGACTGAAGAGCTCACTTCTGGTAAAACAGCTGAGCCTAAAGCAGAAGAAGCACCAAAAGCACCAGCGAAAAAAACCAAAACTAAAACCGCTGCACCGGCTAAAACAGCTAAGAAAGCACCGTTTACTGTTGTTACAGCAAACGATGATGGTTACAAAGCTGAAGAGCTTTGGATTGTTAACCTAGCTGAAAAAGACCACGATTGTCGTTTACCGCGTGGTGTTGTGTAATCTCATTACACTCATTCATTTTAAAAAACCGCTACTCGTTAGCGGTTTTTTTATGACTATTCAATTGGTTGCTTAATATCCATTGACTTAAATAGCCAAACAACACAATAAATACGGTTCCGATTAATACGGGCATCACTAAAAAATCCCAGCTTTGCATAGATTGCATAATCAAAATAGGGTTTGCGCCTGCCGCTGGATGTACGGTATCTGTCAACATCATTAGGCTAATTGCCAGTCCTGTTGCTATAGCAATTTCAACAGCCCCTACACCGACATAATTTACAAATACAACACCGATTAAGGCAGTCAAAAGATGCCCACCGATAACATTCTTCGCTTTCGCAAGCGGACTGTGTGGCACACCAAACACTAGCACCGCTGTTGCTCCAAAGGGTGCCATCAACCACACACCGTAATGTCCTAATTGCTGTAAATAGGCCAATACAAAAATTGCCATACAAGCAAATATACCTGCAATAGCCGCTTTGCTTACTTTATTATCCATAAACCCTCCGAAAAGTAGACCGACTTGTCTACCCATCAAATAGTAGACAAGTCGGTCTACTTCTGTCAAGCTATCATTAGTCATCTAGTGAGGCCTTGTTATGGATAAACGAACACATATTATTTTGACCGCCTTGTCACTTTTTTATCAAAAAGGCATTCATAGTGTGGGAATAAACGAAATTATTAGTGTGGCGGGTGTCGCCAAAAAAACCATGTACCATCATTTCGCAAGTAAAGATGAGTTATTATTAGCGTGCCTTAGTGAGCGACATAACAGGTTTTTAAATTGGTTAACGCATGCCACCAGCAAGCTAACTACTGTTGAAGCATTTAAAGTAGCGTTGATAAGCTGCCATGAAGCTTGGTTTAACTCTGAGGTGACTGAATTAGGTGATTTCAATGGCTGTTTATTTATTAACACTGCCGCTGAGTTTGCTGATCCTGCAAGCCCGATAAATCAAGCCTGCAAAGAGCATAAAATGGCAGTACAGCAGTTAATTAAAAAGCGTTTATCAAACTGTAACAACATGGATAGTTCGCAGCTAAACTCACAGAGCCACTATTTGATGACGCTTGTTGAGGGCATGATCTGCCAAGCAAAACTAGTAGGAATTAAACAATTTCCTTATTTAAAACAATAAAAAAGCGGCACAATGGCCGCTTTCAGTTTAGATTTCCGCTAAGTTAAATTTCTTCAAAATATAACTTTTCGCGTTTTTTCTCACCCACTTCGTTCATGGTTGCAGCATCAAATAAACGACCATTGATCATGGTGTAATCGATTTTATCTGTATCACGAATGTTAGTTAGCGGATTACCGTCAATAACGATTAAATCGGCAAGTTTACCAGGCTCTAGAGAACCGATATTTTTATCAAGGCCAATGTATTTAGCAGGGTCTAACGTTGCTGCACGAATTGCTTGAAGTGGCGTCATACCACCTTGCGCAAACATCCAAATTTCCCAATGTGCTGCTAACCCCTCACGTTGACCGTGAGCACCAAGGTTCACTAATACACCTAAGTCTTGCAGCTCTTTTGCAACACGGGCATTGTTAAAGTGGTTATAGTGATGATCGGGCGCCTTAACACGGCGCATTGAGCGAGGTAAAAGCTGATTCTTTGGTACAAACTTACTTAAGCGCGGGTGATTCCACACATCGGTCTTATCGTACCAATAATTTTCCCCCCAAATACCACCGTATGCTACACCGAGTGTCGGCGTATAACCTACATCACTTTGTGACCAAAGCTGGCGAATATCATCGTAAATATTGGCAACAGGAATTGAGTGTTCAATACCCGTATGACCATCAACTACCATGGTTAAGTTGTGCTGTAGTAATGAACCGCCTTCTGGCACAACCATCATTTCAAGTTCACGACCTGCTTCAATAACTTGCTGGCGCTGTTCACGACGTGGTTGGTTATATGATTTAACACTAAACGCGCCCACTTTCTTTAAGCGCTCAAGATGGAACTTAGCATCTTCTAACGAATCAATATGCGATGTATAACCTGGCATATTTGCACCATATAAAATGGTACCCGTTGAGAAAATACGAGGAGCGACAATCATGCCCGCTTTTTGCATTTCGCTTGCAGCAAAAATCTCTGTGGTGTCGTTTGATGGATCGTGAATCGTTGTTACACCTAACGCTAAGCCCGCTAAGTTCTTCCAGTTTTGCTGTGGAATGATCTCATCGCTGCCTTGCGAGCCGTGAGCATGCGCATCAACAATACCCGGCATAATCGTCTTACCGGTTACATCAATGACTTCTGCGCCTTTAGGAATAGCAACACTGTCTTTACTGCCAACCGCTTTAATATGCTTACCATCAGTAACAATAACGCCGTTTTCAATGACTTGCTCACCGTTCATGGTGATAATACGTGCGCCAGTTAACGCAAATACTGATTTAGGCTCGGCCATGGTTTTTGTAAAACCGATGTTATCGCCGCTTTTAACTTTAAAGTCAGTCTCTGCATTTTGGTTAATATCAAATAAACCCGCTAGGCTTGCATGATATAACTCTGGTCCTAGGCTCCAATAAAGTTTATCGCTTGTGCCACTCCAGCTGATGTTTTCACCGGCGCGAACAGAAAGCTGCTCAATTGGGAATTGGCTATCTTTCGGTCCAATATTAATGGTTTTGCCACGCTCAACAAATGGCGTAACAAATACCTTAAAACGTTCTGCAAACGCTAGGTATTGACCATCTGGTGATACTCTAAACTCTGTTGCATGCTCTGACTCATAAAGTTTACGAACTTGTTTTGATTCCAGCTCAACAACACTTAATGTTGGTTTTGGCCAAGGGCTCATCACATAAATTCGGTCATTCGCTGCACCAAATTGCGGCTGATACCCTGATTTAGTGATAAGTGTTGAATTACCGCCTTTATTACTTACTGAGTAAATACCTGGCTCTAATGACCATGTTGGATTAAGGATACTGCCGCCAGACGCTTTACGGTAAACAACCGTTTTGCCATCTGGGCTAAATGTTGGCTCTACGTATTTACCTGGTTCTTTGGTAATAGTATCGCCACGACCACCACGTGCAGACACAACACGAACTGAGCCCTGCTCGTTGTCATCCCATGTGGTGTAAACAATCTTCTTACCATCACGAGAGAACTGCGGAAATAATTCAAAGTGATCGTCTTGCTTAGTCAGACGCTTTACTTTGCCAGACTCTAAATCACGCTTATAAATATGACCTAGCGCCTCAAAAATAGCTGTTTCACCATCTGGTGAAATTTGTACATTACGCAGCATTTTCACATCAAAATTATCGCTATCGATATTTTGTGTAAAGCGCACTGCTTTTTGAATCTGCTTATTGGTTTCAACTTTAAATGGAATAGTCGAGACAGACTTATCATCCACATCTAACTTATGGATTGACCCTCCCGCCCAAAATACTAGTTGTTCGTTGTCTGGTGTCCAAGCAATTGTCGGGTATACACCATGAATAGCCCATGTTTCTTGCATATCGCGCTCAAGCTCACCATAAAGCTTTGTATGCTTACCGGTATGGAGATCATATAAATACAAGCTTGTTTGGAAATCATCACGCTTGATATACGCAAGTTTTTTACCATCTGGTGAAGGTGTCGGTCGTATAGCCCCACCCATGCCATCAATAATTGTTTCAATCTCGCCGGTTTCACGGTCGTAGCGTTTAATTTTATAAATGCCCGCTACAGAGTCTTTTGAGTAATGGAATGTTTTACCCGGCGTTGCATCATGAGAGAAATAAACATAACGACCATCAGGTGAGAACATTGGCTCGCCTAAGTCTTTTTGGTCGTTCTCGCGTGCAGTTAGTTGCACACCCTTGCCACCCGCTTTGTGGTAAAGCCATACTTCACCAGCACCTAAAGAGCGGCTTGCTGTAAAGTGCTTACGCGCAACTAAATAATCGCCATCTGGGCTCCAAGCTGGGCTGTTTAACAAACGAAATGTTTCGTTCGTTACGGCTTTTTGGTTTTCACCATTTAAATCCATAACCCAAATATTGTCGCCACCTCCTTGGTCTGAAGTAAACGCAATGTGCTTACCATCAGGGCTAAAGCGTGGTTGCATTTGCCATGCAATATCACTGGTTAATTGCGTTGCTGTGCCACCTGACATTGGCATGGTATAAATATCGCCGAGTAGGTCAAACACCACTGTTTTACCATCAGGGCTAATATCTACGTTCATCCACGTGCCCTGCTCAACACTAATTTTAGCGTCTAGGAATTGGCCTTTTGGTGTATCTACTTGCCATTTGTCATCATTTGATTGCTCAGTTGCAGCCACTTGCCCTGATAGAGCAAGTGAAATCGATACAGCAAGCGCTGTATGAAGCATTTTCTTCATTGAAATCTCACTTTTTATTGTTTTGCTTATATGCACACTTTTAAGATTGCACCAAATAGCATAGCAAGATTCCAGCAATACGTGTTAAACAGACGTAAATAGACGACTAATGCCACGCAATCGGATCAAACTGATAAAAGCCAACCAGTAAATGATAAATTTCTGGGTCAAACTGCCTGAGTTCTGCAGGTTTTTCTAAAAAGGTTTCGGTGATAACAGCAAAAAACTCGGCCTCATTAGTTGCCCCGTAACTGTGAATAACATGAGGCATGCCATAGGCTAAGTGGGTTTTGAGTTGATTAAATGCGCGGCTAAATACTTTCGCCCATTTTTGGTAATCCTCATTACTCGAAAGCAATGGCGTGCCTGTGGTTTGCCCTGTTTCTTGGTCGAGTTGATGAGCAAATTCATGAAACACCAAATTATGTCCATCACTTGGTAAGCGATTGCCCTCAAGAACATCATGCCAGCTCAGTACTAAGGTTCCACCCGGCCAAGACTCTCCTTGGCGCACGGTATTGTGATAGCTTACGAGCCCTGCATTATCGCGGGAGGTTTGCGGCGCATAATAAGCGCTTGGATATAAAAGGATCTCTTTTACATTGCGATACAGGGGCCAAGGTTTATTAAGCACTAAAACACAGGCATCGGCCGCTACAATCAGCTTCATTGCATCATTAAGTTTAAGGCCATCACAGCCAATAAAGCGCTTTTCATTTAAAAACCAGACAATGTGACGCTCCAGCTTTTCACGGTCTGCATCCGTCATCTTTTGGTAGATGGGCATATAGTTTAATAGCAGTTTTTTTTGCTGAGCATTGAGGGAGTAATTAAGGTATTTTTTCTGCCAAAAGTGGTTACGGATGTCATCCCAGCGCCAGTAACAGACAATAAATATAATTAAAAAAACTAACAACAACAGGTTTAGCATTACTAACGCCTAAAAAACAGTCTTGTTACTTTAATGTGTGCAAACCAAAAAAGATCAATTGTTTGCACACTTTTTATTTTCAAAAACCTTAACTTGGTGTCATACAACCCTTATTATGCATGAAAACCCTGTTGCGGCCGCTATTTTTAGCACTGTATAAGGCATTGTCTGCATTAGATAGTAATCGATCATAGTCAGTGACTTTTGAATTATCTGCAACACCAAAGCTCACCGTAACACATAGTCCTGTTGCGATATCAGCAAAGTCATAGTCAGCTATCTGTAAACGTATATTTTCACACAACAGTGCTGCTTGTTCAGCATTTTTGTGCGGGAATAGTAAGGTAAACTCTTCACCTCCCCATCGTGCAGCATAGCCTTCATCTGGAAAACTCATTTGTAATAATCGTGCGATTTCACAAATCACCTTATCACCGATTAAATGAGAGAAATCATCATTAATCTGTTTAAAGTGATCAATATCCATAATCGCAATACTGAGCGCTTTATCCTCATCTTGAAACTGGTTAAAGTTATTTGCTAACCAACTATCAAAGGCGCGTCTATTCGGTAATTGCGTTAATTGGTCATGGTTTGCTAAGTGGGCAAATGCATCAGCTTGTGTTTTTAGTTCATGCATTTGCTGTTCAACTTTTTCCGTTAATTCGATTTCAATTCGCTTGTAGTGATATAGTCGATATTTATAAATGACATACGCGGTAAGAAGAACGGCAATTAAGATAAATAACTTAAAGCTGGTTTTTTGCCAAAAATAAGGAGCAATTTTAAAATGCAATACTTGCTCATTATTTTGCCAATCACTATTTGGGTAGCCTGCGCGCACTTTAAAGGTATATTCACCTGGCGGTAAATTTGTGTACTCGGTAATGGTCAGACGCCCCCGGTCTACCCATTGTTGATTGTACCCACTTAATTGAGTTTGATAGTTAAGCCGAGCAGGCATAATAAAACTAAGCCCTGCGTAATTAAAAGACACACGTGAGACACCTGCCGGCAAACTAATAAAATCAGTATCAGAAGTTAAAGGCATTGATTTACCATCTACCTCAAAACTTTCTATTACAGTCGACAAACGGCGTTTACTGGCCTCTTTTAAGCGCTCTGGTGCTGCAATAGCAACGCCCTTAGCGGTCGCAACCCATATTTGACCATCAGAATGTATTACCGCAGCAGGGTTTGAGCCACCATTCGCTTGCGCACTTAGCATGCCATCGCCTTCGTCATAAAGCTGCATGGAAACGTCCATTGGTTTAGCTGGGTTATCTAATAACGTATTGAGTTGTGATTTGTTAACCTGAATGACACCGCGATTACTGGTAAGCCAAAGTGAATCACCTTGTTCAATCACTTGGAACAGTTTATCAACGGGTAAACCTTGCTCTCGGCCAAACAAACTCATTTGATCTGTGCTGAGGTTGTAGCGAACTAGCCCTCGGTCTGTGGCGAGCCACATTATATCGCCATCCAAATAAAAACCGAATGCATACTCAGTGCTAAACTGATCAGGAAATTTTAATGAGCTGATTTGTCCAGAAGCTGAATCTAAGATAGATACGCCAACGCCTGTGCCAATCCAGATATTGCCATAAGCATCTTCAGCAAGGGCCATGATAAAGTCGCCAGCTAAACCATCGACTGTTGTATATGAATATGTTTGCCCTGAGGTATCTATTTTAGTTAACCCACCTGCAGTCCCAACCCACAAGTTATCAGACGAATCAAATAGCACCGCGCGAACTTCGTTACTAATAAGACCATTACTTCGATTTTTAACGGGATAAATTTTGTTATCTGCAACTTTCATTAAACCCGCAGTATAAGTACCAAGCCAAACACCTCCCTGTTTATCTTCGGTAAGGCTTAAAACTGATAAAGGGTCTTTGTCGTTAGCTTGTTCAAGCGTTGTTAACTCACCATTTTCAATACGATTTAAGCCGTTACTACTGCCCACCCATAAGCTGCCATCTGAGTGAGAGAGCACCGTACGAACATAATTTGATGCCAGGCCTCTACTCTTGTTCCAATTTGTAAAAGGGGCTTCTCTTAATCGAAATAAGCCCGCGTTAGTTCCTACCCAAATGCTTTTTTCACGATCTTGCATTAGCGATAAGATGCGATTATTTGGTAAACCATCGTCAGCGGCTAAATTTTCTAAACCCAATTCACTTAACCTAAACACCCCTTTATTAATGGTACCAAACCATAAATCACCATGTGCATCTTCAAGTAAGCTAGAGATAGATTCTTTATTAAGGACGGGGTCAACAGAAGTGAACTTGTCTTGTTGCTTTTTCCATACACCTTTTTCGGTGCCTACAATTAAGGTACCCGAATTCGTTAGTAGTAAAGTAAACACGGAGGCGTCGGGCAACCCTGAATCTCGGCCAACCTTACTAACCTTGTTATCTATAATTTGATACAAGCCATCACTGGTTGCCGCCCAAATAACGCCCTCTTGGTCTTGCAACAAGCGATAAACACTCAATTTATCAAGTAGTTTTTGTTCAGGTGCATGCTCTGCGGCCCGATAAGCAATCCCCTCTCCTTCGAGGGCAAGCCAAATCTCACCTTGTTCAGTTATAAGTGCATGATTTATCATAGCTGACGATGTTGCTAAAGCGCGCCATTGCCCTTGAGTTCGCTGTGCAATACCACCTCGTGCACCAACTATATATAAATCACCATTATCCATCGGAATAAGGCTACGCAATCCAGAGTCAGGTAAGCCGGGGATTTCTGTACGGGTAAAAAGTTTAAATTCACGACCATTGAAACGAGCGAGCCCTTCCCAAGTTGCTATCCAAATATAACCGTCATTTGTTTGTGTAACTGAATTTATGCTGTTATGTGGAAGGCCTGCCGGTGTACTCCAAGTCTCGGTAAAATAATCACTGAGAGAGAGGCGTGCAGAATCTGCAAAAGCATTGAAACACAAGAAAAGTAAAATACAGCTAACTACCCGCACCATAAACTAAGACCCTGATATTTATTATCATTCTTTTCAGTGATGTAGTTTTATAGGTTCAGGGTTAAGCAAAACCCCGAATGGAACCAACTTACTTAATTAAGCGAATTGCTAAAATACTACATTAGTTGCAATTTTTACTTACTTTAATCACATTTAGCAACAATCAATTACAAAAATTTGTAATTTTTTCTTGTAGTACCTTCAAAAACTGCGCTACATGAAGTCCATCCATCAAGGCATGATGAACGTCAATCGACAGAGGCATTTTTCCAGTTTTTGAATCAAACTGGCCGAATACAAACTTAGGAATACCAAGTCCGTGACCTTCACTTACCGCATGCGAAAAACCAGTAAAGTTTAACCATGGTAGCACTGAGATATGAATTAGGTCTGGCTGCCCTTCTGTTGCAGCAAATGCATCAGAGAAAAAAGCTTGTACTTTACTGTTTTTTCCCACTTCAATAGCATGTTTAGAAAACGCTTCAATCGACGTCTGTTTTTCAAAATAACTAAATCGGAACGTATCATCATCAGCAAGCTCAACCACACTCCCTCGTACCGATGACAGTTGTACCGGTAGAGAATCTATAATACGTTGCCGCATTGGGGCGTAGTCATGACACGCTTCCAAAGTAAGGTATACATATGTATGAAAAAATGAGTACGGCGATTTTTTACATTTTTCATAAAGCGCAGCCATATCAAGCGAAACACAGACATTAAAATAAGGTAAAGAAAATTCACTGAAAAAAGCAAAATGTTGCTTTCGAGGCCAAGAATCTAAATCAATCGGTGTGATTTCACAAAGTGCTGTATCCATAAGAGACCCTCGAAGATTAAAAATCGAGTTTAACGAGTTAAAATGGCTTCGTCACTTAGTTGCGACAAATTACGAGCACAAAAAAAGGTGCGACCTGCGCACCTTTTTGAACAACTAATTTAATTAATTATAAACCGTTTTCGATGATTTCTAATGCTAGTTCATCGGCAATTAAATGTGTTGATTTTTGTTCTTTCTCTGAGCGAGCAAAGATTTCAGTTAAGGTATCGTAAATACCTTCAACGTGCTTAGTTGAAGCTTCTGCACTATAACCTTCTGGCGCAGTTTCGTAGTAAACGTTGATGATACCACCAGCGTTAATAACGTAATCTGGCGCGTATAAGATACCTTTTTCACGGATGATCTCACCGTGACGAGACTCTGCTAATTGGTTATTCGCACAACCAGCAATAATCGTTGCTTTTAAGCGAGGGATGGTATTATCGTTTACCGTTGCGCCCAGTGCACACGGTGCATAAACATCAACATCTAAGTCGTAGATTTCATCAATACCAACAGCCGTTGCGTTAAAATCGTTAACAACGCGCTCAACAGCTTGCTCGTTGATATCTGTTACAAATAATGTTGCGCCTGCCTCATGCAGGTGCTTACAAAGGCCATATGCCACGGCACCTAAACCTTGCACGGCTACTTTGATACCAGCGAGGTCTTGATGACCACGTTGATGTTGTAAAGCTGCTTTAATACCTAAAAATGTACCATACGCTGTAAATGGTGAAGGGTTACCACTTTTACCTTCAAGACCTAGCACATAGTTCGTTTCTTTATTCATGATAGCCACATCATCACAGGTGATGTTTACATCTTCAGCTGAATAGTAGCTACCGCTTAAACGCTCTAGTTGGCGACCAAATGCACGGAAAAGTTGCTCTGATTTAATTTCTTTAGCATTACCGATGATCACTGACTTACCGCCACCAAATGGTAAACGTGCTACAGCATTTTTATACGTCATACCTTTTGATAAACGAAGTGCATCTGTTACAGCATCTTCATCTGTTGTGTAATCCCACATTCTGCAACCACCAACAGCTGGACCTAACTTGGTATTGTGAACCGCGATAATAGCTTTTAGGCCTGATTCTTTATCTGAACAAAATACCACTTGCTCGTGGTTATCAAAGTCGACTTTATTAAATACAGCCACAGTTAAATACTCCGAAATTTTCTTACCCTAAGGGGTGTGAGCGCTGAAATTGCCGAGACTTTATCACTTCATATGCTCGCTTACCACTATATGAGATGATAAAACTAAGCAAAGTTCAATGACAGAAATAACAACTCAAAAAACAACTTATAAAAGAAAAAATATACCAACCAAAGTTTGAATTGAGCATTGTTAATTCAAAACAAAATATTAACATCACCAACTTTATTACGTGAACGTAAAGGTAAAGTATAGCGTAAAGAAAAAGTGACAAGGAAAATGTGCCGATAAAGCTAAGTAGTATCTGCTTTTTAAGGGCATGCAGAGAAAATAGCCGAGACTGGTCAGAGCTGAAAAAAAACGGCGCAGATGCGCCGTTTTTTATTAAAAGACTTACAGGATGATTATTTTAATTTACCATCAAGTTCTTCGATTTTTGCTTTCCAAATAGCAGGGCCTTGTGTATGCGCATTCGCACCTTCGCTATCAACAGCAACCGTTACTGGCATATCTTCTACTTCAAACTCGTAGATTGCTTCCATACCTAAATCTTCAAAAGCCACTACACGTGCTTTTTTGATTGCTTTAGATACAAGGTAAGCTGCACCACCTACCGCCATTAAGTAAATAGACTTATTGTTCTTGATTGATTCAACTGTTGCAGGACCACGCTCTGCTTTACCAATCATACCGATGATGCCAGTGTTTTCTAACATCATATCAGTGAATTTATCCATACGTGTCGCAGTTGTAGGGCCTGCAGGACCTACCGCTTCATCACCCACTGCATCAACAGGGCCAACGTAGTAGATAAACTTGTTATCAAAATCAACGCCTTCAGGTAAACCTTCACCTGATTGGATCATATCTTGTAAACGTTTATGTGCTGCGTCACGACCCGTTAAAATAGTACCAGACAGAAGAACCGTTTCACCCATCTTCCATTCTTGCGTGTCTTCTTTAGTCAGTGTGTTTAAATCAACACGACGTGTACCTTCACCTACTTCAAACGTAACTTCTGGCCAATCTTCAAGTTTCGGCGCTTTAAGATCAGCTGGGCCTGAACCATCTAACGTGAAGTGAACGTGACGAGTTGCTGCACAGTTCGGGATCATTACCACTGGTTTTGATGCTGCATGAGTCGGTGCAGTTTTGATTTTCACGTCAACAACTGTTGTTAAACCACCCAGACCTTGTGCGCCAATACCTAATTTGTTTGCACGTTCGAAGATATCGATACGCATTTTTTCTTCAGTTGTTTCTGCGCCACGCTCAATCAGCTCATGAATATCAACCGGATCCATTAATGATTCTTTAGCAAGTACCGCGGCTTTTTCTGCAGTACCACCAATACCTATACCTAGCATGCCAGGTGGACACCAGCCCGCACCCATTGTTGGTAATGTTTTTTCAACCCATGCAGCCACATCATCAGATGGGTTAAGCATAACCATTTTCGTTTTATTTTCTGAGCCGCCACCTTTAGCTGCCACCATTACTTCAACTTCAGCGCCTGGCACTAAGTCGATATGAACAACTGAAGGTGTGTTGTCTTTGGTGTTTTTACGCGTACCAGCAGGGTCTGCAACAATTGATGCGCGTAACGGGTTATCTGGGTTTAAGTATGCGCGACGTGTACCTTCATCAACCATTTGCTGTACAGTCATGTCTGTTTTATCCCACTTAACATCCATACCTACTTTTACAAAACAGGTAATGATACCGGTATCTTGGCACAGTGGACGTTTACCTTCAGCAGACATACGAGAGTTAATTAAAATTTGCGCAATGGCATCTTTTGCCGCTTTGCTTTGCTCTTTGTTGTAAGCTTTTTCTAAGGCTTGTACGAAATCGAGAGGGTGATAAAAAGAAATGTATTGCAATGCATCTTCAATGCTATCAATGAAGTCTTGCTGACGAATTGTACTCATTACGGGTTCCTTAAGTTTTTATCGCGTAGCGCTGTACGTGATCCTGAGTAAACCGGTGACGAAGATTTACTCTACGGGTTAGTCATGGCATCACTATAAAGGAAATCATAACGCTGCCAATCAAATTTAACTTATGATACCCTCCTCGCCCGTTTCGGGCTAGTTATTCAGGGCAATGTAGATGATAAACGATGAAAATTTGTGCATTAAATTAGATTTAAGCGGTGATTGCATCGCGCTATTTACTCATTTTGCTCATTTGCCCCATGCCGTGTTGCTTGATTCAGCTAACAGTGAACATGTAAATAGTCGCTTTGATATCATTGCCATTGCGCCGCTAAAGCAATTAGAGGTGCACGAAAATCAGTGCTTTATCGACGGTAAGCAACAATCGAGTGATTGTTTTAGTTTAATGAAAGCGGGTCTTCAGGAATTTAATCACGCACCAAGCACGAATAACCTACCTTTTACGGGTGGTTGGCTTGGCTATTTTGGTTATGATTTAGGCCGTGTGATTGAAACCATGCCGAGTAATGCCGAAAACGACATTAACATGCCGCAAATGGCTGTTGGCCTTTATCCTGATGCCCTTATTTTTGATAAGCAACAACAAAGCTGGTTTTACGTCTGTCAGCCAAATTACAATCGCTTAGCGCTATACCAGCAGCATCTTAACGAAACACCAGCAAGTGCAGAGTTTGCGCTGCAAAGCGACTGGCAGTCAAACATGAGCAAAGCAAGCTACAGCGAAAAGTTTGAGAAAATTCAAGCTTATTTAAAAAGCGGTGACTGTTACCAGATCAACCTTGCACAACGATTCAAAGCTGAGTTTTCAGGTTCAACATGGCAAGCCTATAAACAACTTCGAGAAGCGAATAAAGCACCGTTTTCAAGCTATATCAATCACCCAGATGGCGCTATTTTATCTATCTCACCTGAGCGCTTTATCTCGATAAATCAAGGGCAAATTGAAACCAAGCCGATTAAAGGAACCCTGCCACGTTTGGCTGACTCTGAACAAGACCAAGCGCAAGCAACTCGCTTACAACAATCTGAAAAAGACCGTGCAGAAAATGTCATGATTGTTGACCTATTGCGCAACGATTTAGGCAAAGTGGCTCGTCCTGGCAGCGTGACTGTGCCATCGCTATTTGCCATTGAAAGCTTTCCTGCGGTACATCATTTAGTAAGTACAGTGCGCGCAGAATTAGCCGAGGGTAAAGATGCCGTTGACCAAATTCATGCCGCTTTCCCGGGTGGCTCAATTACCGGAGCACCGAAAATTCGCGCTATGGAAATCATAGAAGAGCTCGAACCACATCGCCGTAGTGTGTATTGTGGTTCAATTGGCTATTTAAGTGCCTGTGGCAATATGGATACCAGTATCACAATTCGTACTTTAGTGTGCCATCAAGGTGCTATCTATTGTTGGGCTGGCGGTGGCATAGTGGCTGATTCAAAGGTCGACTTGGAGTACCAAGAAACTTACGATAAAGTAAATAAAATACTGCCTTTATTAAAGTAAAAGTTGAAGTAAAAGCCTTGAATAGTCAGCAAATAATTGCCCGCTTTAGTTTAAGTCAAACCACAGAGCGCCCTACCACCATTCGCTTTAATGCCGAAAAGCGTGCCAGTGCCGTAATGCTCCCTCTGCTTGATGTTAACGACGAAGCGCATTTATTGCTGTGCAAACGACCAAGTTATTTACTTCATCACCCGGGGGAGATTTGCTTACCGGGTGGTAAGTATGAAGAGCAAGATGACACTTTAATGCACACTGCCCTTCGAGAGCTTAATGAAGAGCTCAACATTGCGACACATCAAGTGACTGTTCACGGTAAATTACACCAATATGCGACTCTAACTGGTTTCACTATTGAACCATTTGTTTGTGTACTTAGTAAAGGCACTACATGGCAAGCAGATCCTAATGAAGTGGCCGCCAGTTTTTTGCTACCGATATCACATTTGAGCAACCAGCAAAATTGGCAACCTCTCCCTTTTGAGCGCAATGGCAAAACCATCATATTACAGGGCTTGATGACCCCGCATGGCCTACTTTGGGGAGCAACCGCGAGCATAATTAACAACTTTATCAAGCAGCTCGCCCTACCAGTTTAATTATCCTGCTTTTAGGGTTACACAGCCACATAGAAACGTTATCATGTGGCACCGTTCAAAGACAGATATACCTTCCCCTAAGTTACTGAGCAAAGTATGTAAAGGGGACTACATTTTAGGTATAGCGTTTAATAGGAAAATGAGTAGCAAATTATGATCAGTGCATTCGATATGTTTAGTATTGGTATTGGCCCATCGTCATCTCACACAGTTGGCCCAATGCGCGCTTCGCGTTTATTTGTAAACGAATTAGAAGAAAAAAACATACTTACAAACGTCACCGATATTAAAGTAGAGCTGTTTGGTTCATTAGGCCAAACGGGCATTGGCCATGGCTCAGGTAAAGCCGTGATCTTAGGCCTTGCCGGTTATGATCCAGAAACCATTGATGCTGATTTAGTCGATGATATTCTCGCGAAAATCGAAAAAGAACAGGTTATTTACTTAAACCAAAGCCATAAAGCTAATTTCCCAAAGCAAGGTGCGATTGTATTCCATCGTCGTAAAACATTACCAAAGCATTCAAATGCGATGGAAATCATTGCGAGCCAAAATGGCGAAAAACTTTTTAGTAAGGTGTATTACTCAATCGGTGGTGGCTTTATCGTAAGTGATGAAGAGTTCGAGAACGAAAAACAAAAAGCGCTCGAAATCCGCGAAGAAAACCCAGCACCTTACCCATTCAATACTGCTAAAGAGTTATTAGAGCTGTGTCGCGAATCAGGGTTTAGTGTATCAACGCTTATGATGCATAACGAAAAAACTCTTCGTAGTGAAAAAGACATCAAAGATGAGCTGTTTAATATTTGGCAAGTCATGAAAGCCTGTATTGAACGTGGTATGCGCACAGAAGGTATCTTACCGGGCGGCTTAAAAGTAAAACGTCGTGCACCTAGCTTACACCTTAAATTAAATATTGAGGTTAACAACGACCCGCTTCGCGCTATGGATTGGGTTGATTTATTTGCCCTTGCTGTGAACGAAGAAAATGCAGCTGGCGGCCGTGTTGTTACCGCACCAACCAATGGTGCTGCAGGTATTTTACCAGCGGTATTGATGTATTATCACACTTTCATTAAAGAAGTAGACCGAGATATTGCCACCCGTTATTTATTAACAGCTGCGGCAATTGGTATTTTGTATAAAAAGAATGCCTCAATTTCGGGTGCTGAAGTAGGTTGCCAAGGCGAAGTGGGTGTTGCTTGCTCAATGGCGGCTGGCGCACTAACTGAAATAATGGGTGGTAATGTTGTGCAAGTTGAGAACGCTGCTGAAATCGGCATGGAGCACAATCTAGGTCTTACCTGTGACCCTGTTGGTGGTCTTGTGCAAGTACCGTGTATTGAACGTAATGCGATGGGTGCTATAAAAGCAATCAATGCGTCACGCCTTGCAATGCGTGGCTCTGGCGAGCAAAAAGTGACCCTTGATAAGGTAATTAAAACCATGCTCGACACAGGTAATGATATGAAAACCAAATACAAAGAAACCGCTCGCGGTGGCTTGGCGGTTAATATCATCGAGTGTTAATTTACAGCACGTCTTCAGCACATAAAAAAGCCGCTTTAAAGCGGCTTTTTTATCTCTATTTTACTGGTAACTCAATATTTTCGAAGAGCTTATCAACATCTTCTTGGTTACGTAATAAACTTGCTCGCTCAACTAACTCTTTAGTTAAGTGTGGTGCAAAACGCTCGATAAAGTCATACATGTAGCTGCGTAAGAAACTGCCTTTTCTAAAACCAATTTTAGTGGTACTGGCTTCAAATAAGTGGCTTGCATCAATACACACCAAATCATTATCAGTTACTTGGTCAATGGCCATTGATGCTACAACCCCCACTCCAAGTCCTAAACGCACATAGGTTTTGATTACATCCGCGTCCGTTGCAGTAAATACAATATGCGGCTCAAGCCCATGAGCATTAAAAGCTTTATCTAATTCAGATCGACCTGTAAAACCAAACACATAAGTTATAAGGGGATATTTAGCAACATCTGCAACTGTTAAGTTATCAGCCTTTTGCGCCAGTGGATGTGTTTTTGCAACAACGATACTGCGATTCCAGTGATAACATGGCAGCATCACTAGATCAGAGTACAAATGCAAAGCCTCTGTTGCAATGGCAAAGTCTGCGTCACCGCGTGCTGCGGCGTCTGAAATTTGCTGCGGCGTACCTTGATGCATGTGCAACGATACTGCAGGGTATTTTTTCATAAAGCCCTGAATAACATTGGGTAATGCATAACGTGCTTGGGTATGTGTTGTAGCAATGTTTAGCTTACCTTGATCCGGTAAAGTATGTTCATTGGCAACCGCTTTAATACCCTCAACTTTTGATAGTATCTCGCGTGAAATATTAATAATTTCGTTACCCGCACTGGTTACGTGCGTAAGGTGTTTACCACTACGACCAAAAATTTGTACGCCGAGCTCATCTTCAAGCATACGTACCTGCTTTGAGATCCCCGGTTGAGAAGTAAATAAACTTTCTGCTGTCGCTGAAACATTTAGTTTATGATTTTGGACTTCGACTATATATCTGAGTTGTTGTAATTTCATGGCTGCATTGTAAACGTTGTTATTGTTTATTTATAAAGGCTGCAAAGCGCAATGCCAAGTGATATTTCATCGCGCTATACTTTTATATCGATTGTTTCTAAGGCTAACACAATAAATTACTGCTCGGTAGCCGTGTTTACTCGCAAAATATTCAATAAAGATGCTGCTTTAACGCTATACTCATTAAAAAGTAGTAAACATCAGAAGTTTATTCTAGATAAGTAACCGCAAAACTATCCAGATCTAATCTTTTTAATGTAAGATAAAAAAATTAGATAGTTAAAACTGAGATTTAGTAATGATTGTTTCTATCATCATCATGCTCATTGTTGCATTAATCGTAATCGCACTGTGGGTAAGTGCTGTGCAGCAACACAAAGAAAAACAAGAAGCTGAGCGCCGCAAAGAACTAACAAAACAAAAAAAAATTATCGAAGAGGCAGAAGATGTACTTCTTAACAGTACGAACATCCCTATGTCTGAAAACACCTTACGCATTATTCAACGACGTATTTATGATGCACTAGCAAGCATGGTGCAACTTTCGCCAAACTCAAGAGAATTAAAAAATCGTTTAAAAGAATCAAAAGAACGCTTAACCGCTCCTCTCGAAGTCAACAACACAGAAGCGTTAGTATTACCAGATAACGACAAACAACTTATTTCACTTATCCAGGGTATAAAGAAACTGCGTACCTTACTTCGCTCTGAACATGGTAAAGGCAAAGTCGATAGCCAAGTTTTTGTTGCCGAAGATAAACGTCTGGAAAAACTTCAATTACGTATTAATGTCGAAAGCCAAATTAAGCGAGGTATGTCTGCTCGCTCTGCCAATATGGTTGGCTCTGCGAGACAATACTTTGAAAAAGCACTCGCAACACTATCATCTGTTAGTTATAGCGATGAATATGTTAATAGTAAAAAACAAGAAGTTGAGAATTACTTAGAAGCGATAAGCTCTGAACTGAAAGCATCTAATGCAACGTCACTTAAGAAAAAAGCAGAGCAAGAGCAAGACGACTTAGACGTGTTATTCGCACCAAAGAAAAAGTGGTAAACCACTTTTTCTTTGTGCTTTCTTTATTTAGTTGGTGTTTAAGATAAAAACGCGAACTTAACAATAAACAATGCTGTTAACACCCACACACTAATACTGATTTCATCTTTTTTACCACATACCAACTTCACCGCAGTATACGAAATAAAACCCAGTGCGATACCGTGCGCAATCGAGAAAGTTAACGGCGTCATTAATAATACCACGCTCACTGGAATGGCATCTGTCATATCATCCCAATTTACCAGCTTTAAGTTTTGCATCATTAAAACAGCAACATACAAAATCGCACCTGCCGTTGCATACGCAGGGATCATCCCGGCTAGTGGTGCAAAGAACATCATTAACAAGAAACAAATACCCACAACAACAGCTGTAAGACCTGTACGACCACCTACAGACACACCCGCTACAGATTCAATGTATGACGTTGTCGTTGAAGTACCAAGCATTGAGCCTGCAATCGTTGCTGTGCTGTCGGCACTTAACGCACGACCTAGGCGTGGCATTTTACCTTGCTCATCAGCAAGACCTGCCTTTTGCGTTACAGCAACCAAGGTGCCTGAAGTATCAAACAAATCAACAAATAAGAAGGCAAAGATTACCGTTAACATTGAAATTTCTAATGCTGCAGCAAAATCCAGTTGCATAAAGGTTGGCGCAATTGAAGGTGGCATTGAAATAATCCCTTGATACTCCACAAGGTCTAAGCCAAGGGCGATAGCCGTAACCAATAAAATGCTAATTAGCACGCCGCTTTTCATGTCGCGGTATAGAAGAGCCGCAATAACAAAAAAGCTAAAGATAGCCAGTAAAGGACCAGGAGCTGTGATATCGCCTAACTGCACTAAGGTTGCAGGACTTGCTACAATAATACCGGCATTTTTTAGTGCAATAAGCGCTAAGAAAGCACCAATACCTGTGGCAATCGCACGCTTTAATACCAGAGGGATCGCATCAATGATCCACTCTCGCACCTTAAATAGGCTTAAACACAAAAATATACAGCCAGACATAAATACTGCACCAAGTGCGGCTTGCCAAGTGTAGCCCATACCAAGCACTACACCATAGGTAAAGAACGCGTTTAAGCCCATACCCGGTGCCAGTGCTAATGGATAGTTTGCCCATAAGCCCATGATAAAACAACCAATTGCAGCAGCAATACAAGTTGCTACGAATGCGGCACCTTGATCCATTCCCGCTTCTGCAAGCATTGCAGGGTTAACAAATACAATGTAAACCATGGTAATGAATGTTGTGATGCCAGCAATAGTCTCGCGGCGCACAGACGTGTTATTTTCAGTGATTTTGAAAAGTCTTTCGAACATGTTTAACTTTAAGTTGAGATTAATTGGCTAATTTTATCATATTTTATCTCAATAAGAGGACATTTTACCTTGCAATGTTCTAAACTAATAAGGTCTTTTATTTCAAGAAAATAACTAAACTATGTCTGATAATTCGCCAGTAGGCTTAGATTTAGAGCAACAGCTTGATAATGTACTTGCCTTTATAACCCAACCCGATAAAGGGTCGGCGCCAAATAAAAGTACTCAATCTGTTGAAAACGTACTAAACAAAGCTTTGTATTATTTAAAAAATGAACAGCCTCCCCTTGCTGCCAAATGGATGCGCTTAGCAGCTATGGCGGGCAACCATAGGGCGCAATTTTATATGGGGCTGTTTTTCATCAAAGGGCAAGGTGTTCCACATAGTGTTTTTCATGGCGCAGTGTGGCTAAGTCTGGCCAGTAGCCAAGGTTATGAACCTGCAACGGCTGCACTTGATGATCTTCGAAAACACATCAGTACGCGCAGATTACATGATGCGCAAAGCTATGCAGCTACTCTATATGAACAAATCCACCAGCAGCAATTTGCACATTTAATTCCTCGCGATCCTGACGCAAGCTAACACGCGTCAGGTTCTACAACTCATTAATGCACTCTTGTCAGTTTACTCTCAAATGTTATGAGACCTGCACCAACTACAAACAATAAGATACCTATAAACTCAAGCCACACATGGCCTTTATGGGGCTTGATAACAGGTGTTTTTGAAGTAAGGTTATATAAACGCCTGCCTTGCTCGCCAGATTCTACAAACGAAAAACCTTTATAGTCCGCTGAGATAATAAATTTAAAATCATGCCTGCTAATCATTTCACGACGTTTAGCATCTATTTTCTCGCTGCTTTGTTCTACGAGCATACGCCAATCATGAAAAATGTCATCTGGTTCATTATCTTTCACCACACCATATGATTTGTACTCATAGAATTTTGTATTGAATAGCTTTTCTTGATGCCCTAAAT
The DNA here is from genome assembly GCF_021532475.1 of Pseudoalteromonas sp. APAL1. Lineage (NCBI taxonomy): Bacteria > Pseudomonadati > Pseudomonadota > Gammaproteobacteria > Alteromonadales > Pseudoalteromonadaceae > Pseudoalteromonas > Pseudoalteromonas sp. APAL1. The sequence continues at coordinate 80,531 of NZ_JAKGAW010000012.1, forward strand.
AAAACATGGCACAGCCTAGCGCACTTAACAGTATGGCAATATAGACGAGTGAACGCTGTTTAATGAATTGCTTATTACTTTGTTGCTTATACCAAGCTTCAATGTCAGGCACATTAATCAACCGAGCTTTATCTACAGAATGTTTTAATGGCTCCATAAAGTCGCAAATTGTTAGATTGAGCGCCGTTAATATTGAACGAAATGTGTCATTCGAAGGCACTGATTTATCGTTCTCAAGTTTTGAAAGGTAACTTTGCTCTATTCCGACTTGCTCTGCAAATTCTGGTTGGCTAAGTTTTAGCTCACTGCGATAGTGTTTTAGCTGTGTTCCGAATGTACTCATAACGCATTTCCTTTTTGTTGTGGAGCCGCCATTCTTTGCTATTCATGCAGATATAAAAAGCTGAATAAATAGGAATAATGAAGAATATTAGCAAGATAGGATGAAAGATACGAGATACGAGATACGAGATACGAGATACGAGATACGAGATACGTTGTCAGTATAAGTAAATAGTAAGGTGTGATGTAAAAACTTATCTAATCATTTGTTTGAGGAAAACAAATGGCGGAGTGGACGGGACTCGAACCCGCGACCCCCGGCGTGACAGGCCGGTATTCTAACCAACTGAACTACCACTCCACATTTTCGTTGCTGACTGAGTCTCCCCTGACAGCGGCGTGAATAATACGAATCACCCTCTGGTTCGTCAAGGGGTTTTTTGTATTTTTACAGGTTTTTTAGTCATCTGACATCGAAAGGTTTAAAATTTCACCTGATTTGTCATTTTTTGAGCCATTTTTGCCGACTTCATTTTCTTTCGCTGCTTGCTCATCATTTTCAGTTTTATTTTTTTTCTTTAAAAATGGCAAAGAAACTTTAAATTTAAGTGGTTTTTTCTGCACAAAAATTCGAATCGCTAGCCACCCTAACAGTAGAACGATTAAATTTCCAACAACAATGAGTATCACCATTAGTGTAGTGGACGCTTTTTGTTCCTCTTCAATAATTCGTTGTTGCTCAGCTTGGGCTTCTAAATCAATTTCAGGGCGAACAATTTCTGGTACAGCTTCAATGGGTCGCTCAATTTCAAATTTATAAGTAGGTAAAGTAGCCATAAATTCACGGTCATTTATATTACTACCAAATACAGATAGCTCAACACTGTATCTACCCCAGTCATAATTTTTAATTGCAAGTTCGCGCATTTGTGATTTATCCGCATCAATTGAGAACATTTGCTCTTCATTATTCGGATAATAGATTTTCCCCTGAATGAGCACGGTTTCAGGTTTGACGATTTCAGGGTTTAAGGTGATCGTTAAAATGTGGTCATCTTCATCTTGCTCAGCAAGCGCTATTTCATAATCAAAAGGAGGCTCGTGCACCACAATCGGTTTTTGTACCACGGTGCGTTTCAGTATTGGCGTTTCGATATAAAGCTCTGGTTGCCACTCACCTGCAGGAAACGTCAGTTTAAATTCGCCAGTAAATACCCCATCAAGCGGGCGCTCATCAAAACCACGGCCATCATCTCTAAACTCAGTGACACTTTGCGTACCGGCACCAAAGTTTGAGTAATCACTATTATTAGTACTAACAAAATCGACATTCAAACTAATCACATCACGAAACTGCCCCACTTCGATGGGTTCTCCATCATTTAATACGCGACCAGTCAGTTTCACTGTCTCTCCGCGAAATAGCATCGGCGGTAAAGGATCTACATCTAATTCAATTTCTCCCATCACCATAATACGGCTTCCTGGCAAGATTTTGCCAACAACCTGCCATGGGCCCGGCATAGGATTAGTTATAGTGACTAAGTCATAACTGAGCTCATCATACCAATCAAGATCATGATTTTTCACTGAGTCTGTGGCGTAATACTTAGTCCCATCAGGACGAACCAATACAACGGCAGGTGCACCGCGGTTACGAAAAAACAGTAAGGTTACTTTATCGATTTTATGATCGATGCGAAAACGGTTTTCTAACAGAGGAATTTCATTTTTAACCCCATCCCGAGCTAATGGCGTTATCTTATCTTGTGCTGTTGCAAATCCCATACAAGGCATTAAGCACAGTATTCCTGCTAGTAGCTGTTTTCTCATTTCATTACCTTATTCTGCACGCCATAAACATTGACCACCCTTTGCCACTAAATCTAAACGTTCTTCATGGGCAGCTTGCTCTTGTTCGGTTGCTCTTAATACCACAAGGGGTGCTCTGTCGGCACTAAGACGACGAATACCACCCGTTTGATGTGTTGAGCCTTCATCTTTATTTTGATTGAGGTTCAGCTTTACTTGTCCACCGGTCATTGCCAAGTAAACATCTGCTAGAATCTCGGAATCCAGTAATGCGCCGTGTAAAGTACGCTTTGAGTTATCAATATCATAGCGGCGACAAAGCGCATCAAGGTTATTCTTTTGACCTGGATGCAAGTCACGCGCCATTTTCAAGGTATCAAGTACACTACATACATCGGCAGTATTCGGAAAACCTTGATTTAACAATGCAAACTCGTTGTCCATGTGGCCGATATCGAACGCAGCGTTATGAATAACAAGCTCTGCGCCACGAATATACTCTAAAAACTCATGAGCAATTTGGTGGTACAAAGGTTTATCACGCAAAAATTCATTGGTGATACCGTGTACGTCTATCGCTTCTTCTTCTATTTCACGTTGTGGATTGATGTACACATGAAAGTTGTTGCCAGTAAGACGGCGATTCACAAGTTCAACACAACCGATTTCAATGATGCGGTGGCCTTGCTTTGGGTCAATACCCGTGGTTTCTGTATCTAAAACTATTTGTCTATGTGCCATATCGTCTTAAGCCTGACTCTGGTATCTTTCTATATTCACTTTATTGTACACAATATCAAGGTAAAACAGTGCAGAAAACCGTAGAGATTTACACCGATGGATCATGTTTAGGAAATCCAGGGCCTGGAGGGTATGGCATCGTGATGCGATACAACGGCCACGAAAAGCAATTGAGTCAAGGCTATACCCTAACAACTAATAATCGGATGGAAATGCTCGCAGCTATCGTTGCACTAGAAACCCTCACCCGCTCTTGTCACGTCATTCTGACGACCGATAGTCAATATGTGAAACAAGGCATTGAGTCATGGGTCGAAAATTGGAAAAAACGCGGCTGGAAAACTGCAGCTAAAAAACCAGTTAAGAATGTCGATTTATGGAAACGACTCGATGCTGCCTGCCAACAACACGAGGTAGAATGGCGTTGGGTAAAAGGCCATAGCGGCAATAAATACAATGAGATTGTTGACGATCTAGCCCGCGAAGCAGCTGGCAGCGATCAATTACTTGAAGACACAGGTTACGACGGTAATTAAAAGTACCTTGAAATAAACTTGGCGCAGGTCGTTTTATATTTTTGTTATATGTTATAAGATTTGGCTATAAAGAAATATAAAGGATTCATTATGGCTCTGCGCATTCACTCTTTTTTTCATCAACAAAGCGCCACTCTCTGTTATTTAGTCAGTTGTGAAAGCACTAAAAATTGCATGCTGATTGATGCGCCAGCTGATTTTGATATGCCAAGTGGAGAGTTAAGTTTTACCACAGCCAATGAGATCATCAGCTTCATAAAAACTGAGCAGCTGACATTACAATGGCTACTTGAAACCCACGCCCATGCTGACCATATCACTGCAGCAAGTTATATAAAGCAGCAATTACAAGCCACACATCCTTGCAAGCTCGGCACTGGCGAAGGGATCACACAAGTACAAAAGCACTTTAGCCAACTTTACAATCTGGATATGCCGTGTAATGGCGAACCTTTTGATGCTTTATTTGCTAATAAAGCGCAATTTAAGTTAGGTAATTACATGGTTGATGTGATTGCCACGCCTGGCCACACTCCTGACAGTGTGTGCTATCACATTGATGGCAATGTATTTGTCGGTGACACTTTTTTTATGCCAGACAGTGGCACAGCACGCTGTGACTTTCCCGGCGGCAGCGCAGGCGAATTATATGATTCACTACAACAAATTTTAGCGTTTCCTGACGATACAGTGCTTTGGATGTGCCATGACTACCAACCTGATGGTCGACCTTTAGCAAACAAAACCACGGTTAAAGAGCAGCGTGAGCAAAACATTCACTTAAAAGGAGATAAACAAGATTTTATTGCAACACGTGAAAACCGCGATGCAACCTTGGCAGTGCCAAAACTACTGCATCCTGCTATTCAATTAAATATTCGTGCAGGTCAGTATCCAAGTAAAACAGACACGCAACAGCATTATCTAGCTATCCCGCTCACAGTGCTGCTTTGATGTTTGTCTAAGCCCTGCTCCTTTCACTGGCGAAAATTGCGGCCTTGCATGCCATTTAGGTTTAATTGGTGTCAGCGGGGCCACACGCTTTCTAGCCACCAGCATATACACACTGCCCATTGGCTTTAAATATTGCTGGCCAAAGCTGCGCCACGCAGCAAAGCGCGATAAGCGATTACCTCTTGCAAGCGATGAATGGATAAAACGCTCATCAGAGATTATTTCAAAGCCTAATAAATTCAACCAATCTTTAACTCGTGATGGCGTAAAAAACCGCCCTGTCCAAGGTAGCTTTTGGCGGCTAAAAGGTAATAACTGCGCCAATCCACACAAACTAAACGGGTTAAAGCCTGTGATCACGATGTAACCACCGGGGATCAAAGTACGATGCGCTTCACGTAAGATATGGTGCGGATCAGAATGATATTCTAAACAGTGCGATAATATGCAGGCATCAACACTGTGCTCATAAAACGGTAACTCGTCTACATCAGCAATAACACCGGTAAATAAGCCCTGCTCTGCTACGCAAACTTGATGCTTAATAGGACTTTCACTGGTTGCCAGCTCACCACTTAAATTACCGAGTTTGAGCATGTGATATCCAAACATGCGCGGCAGCCATGGTGTTAGCTTACGTTCAATTTCAGCACGTAAATAGTCACCATGAGGGAACTGCTGCCAAGAGTATGGCTTAGGACCTTCTTGAAAACTAAGGGCTGGTTTCATTTTCTGAGCTCGTTATACTGTGTGTTAACTGTCACTTTATAGAGCAATTAAACATGGTGCAAGTTAAAGCAATTAAAGCCTTTTCTGATAACTACATTTGGTGCATCAGCAATGAAGCTGAACAAACAGCGTGGGTGGTCGACCCAGGACAGGCAGAGCCCGTTCTAAATTACCTAAGCGAAAATAACTTATCACTCGCAGGGATTTTAATTACCCATCATCACTATGATCACACCGATGGCGTTGCAGCCTTGGTAAAAACATTTCGTGATATCCCGGTGTACGGACCAAGACACAGCCCTTTCAAAGGCATTAGCCATGGCGTTTGTGAAGCGGATAAGGTGACGGTGTACGATTACACTTTTACTGTGCTTGCGACACCAGGGCATACTCTCGATCATGTTTGTTACATTAATGACGAGTTAAGTTTTACTGGCGATACCTTATTTAGTGCTGGCTGCGGACGATTATTTGAAGGCAGTGCTGAACAAATGTGGCACTCTTTATGTAAATTAAGAGCTCTGCCTGATGAGTGTAAAATCTACTGCACTCATGAATACACGCAGGCCAACTTGGCCTTTGCAAAAGCTGTTGAACCAAATAACGAATACCTTCTCAACTACAGTGATAAAGTAGATGCACTGCGAGAAAGCGGCAAAATTAGCTTACCGACTCAATTAAGCGTTGAGAGGCAAATAAACCCCTTTATCCGTTGTCATTTTCCACACATAACTGATGAGCTTCCAAGCGAGCTGAAAGAAAATCTTGATCTAGCTGAACCTTGGCAACGCTTTGCGGGTCTCAGAGCCTGGAAAGATAATTTTTAAAAGTGTAACTCTACCGATTACATTTTTTCTATATTTAGATCAACACCTTGCAATAATGAGCTGACATATACTGGTCATAAAGTGGCAATATGTGCTTATAGCAGGTAATATTCGCCGAGTTTTTTTACCTGATTATATAGGTATATATGTATAAGTCTTCTTTAGTTATAACTCTTGCGCTGGTACTAAGTGGTTGTCAGTTAACAGCTTCTAACTCAGATACCACAGCTAATAATGATGTTGAGCAACAGCTCAATGGCGCAAGCCCAAGTGACGTTAATTATGCACTAATGATTAACGCACAGTATCAACAGGTCGCAGATCTTGATGAGCCACCACCGGTATTTGATGATGTATGGGAGCGTATTCGTTACCAACTTTCGATTGATGTGCCACAAAACCGCCCAGTGGTTGCTGAGCGTAACTACTATGCACGTCATCAGGCATATTTAGACCGTATTTCTAAGCGTGCAGAGCCTTACCTGTACTTTATTGTCGAAGAAGTCGAGAAGCGTCAAATGCCAATTGAAATTGCGCTTTTACCAATTGTAGAAAGTGCGTTTGACCCATTTGGTTATTCACATCGCAGTGCCTCGGGCATCTGGCAATTCATGCCACAAACTGGTGAGCGTTTTGATTTAAAACAAAACTGGTGGTACGACGGTCGTCGTGACATTGTACAGTCGACCCGTGCAGCACTTGATTATTTGTCATATCTTCACAAAACCTTAGAGGGCGATTGGTTAAATGCCATCGCAGCCTATAACTCAGGTGAAGGCCGTTTGCTACGAGCCATTAAAAAGAATCGTAAAAAGCATTTACCAACAGACTTTTGGTCTTTGGATTTACCAAAAGAAACGACCTCGTATGTACCTAAACTGTTAGCACTGTCTGATCTAGTTAAACGCAGTGACGAGTTTGGTGTTAAGTGGCAACCAATTATTAATGCTCAAGTAGTTGAAGCGGTCAATGTAGGTAGTCAAATTGACTTAGCGCTTGCAGCTGATATGGCAGGTATTAGCTTAACTGAACTTTATCGTTTAAACCCGGGTTTTAATCGCTGGGCGACCGACCCTAATGGACCGCACTTTTTATTATTACCGTCTGATAAGGTTGAAGAGTTCTCTGCAAAACTAGCAAAAACAGAGCAAAAAGACCGTCTACGTTGGCAACAATACGTGGTTGCGCGCGGTGACAGTTTATCTGTGATTGCGAAGAAGTTTTCTACTAGCACAAACGCTATTAAAACACTGAATAAACTCTCATCGAATACCATTCGTGTTGGTCAGCAATTACTTGTACCACTGAGTGATGGTGAGATAAATAGCCAGCATTTACCAAAATCAGTGCGTATGGCTGCTAATAAAGCAACACGTAAAAAACTAAGCCATAAAGTCGCCAGTGGCGATACGCTGTGGGATATTAGCCGTGAGTACGATGTGACCATTGCAGAGCTTGCAACATGGAATAAACTTAAAAAAGATGCTGTATTACGTGTTGGTCAAAAGCTAACTGTATATAAAGAAGAAAAGTCACAACTGGCCGCTACTCAAATCAAAGAGCGCACCATTACTTATAAAGTCCGTCGTGGTGATTCATTAGCGCGCATTGCTGCTAAGTTTAATGTGTCTGTAGAAGATATTATTAAATGGAACTCATTAGCTGGGCAAAAGTACATTCAACCTGGGCAAAAACTTAAGTTAAAAGTTGATGTAAGAAGCGCATAATTGCTTCATCTTGTTAATCAAAAAAAGAGCGCCTAATGGCGCTCTTTGTCTCTCTCATTTAGTATTTATGCTTCAAAGCCCATAAGTGTAATAACTCATTGGCAATGGTCGCTGCGGCAATCGCCGTTAACTCACTTTGGTCATAAGATGGTGATACTTCAACCACATCCATACCGACCATATTGATGCCCTTCAATGCACGAAGTACCTTAAGTACTTTATCGCTAGTTAAGCCACCACACACTGGTGTGCCAGTACCCGGAGCGAATGCTGGATCAAGGCAGTCAATATCAAAGGTGAGATACACAGGTAAGTCACCGACGCGCGCTTTAATTTGCTCTGCAATATCTTGCGCAGGCAAATCATTAGCAGCCATTGCATCAATCACTGCAAACTCATGCTTGCTCTGATCAAAGTCAGTACGAATGCCGATTTGAATGCTGTGTTCAACATCAATGAGTCCTTCCATCGGTGCATGATAAAACATAGTACCGTGATCATAACGTGAACCATTGCTGTAAGTATCGGTGTGGGCATCAAAATGAACTAATGCCATTTTACCGTGCTGTTTAGCATGAGCACGTAGTAGCGGCAAAGTCACAAAGTGATCGCCACCTAAGCCCAATAATGTTTTACCTTGACGAAGAATTTGCTCGGCCGCTAATTCTAATTGCGCGGTAAAATATTCAGGGTCGCCTACTGGGTAAGTAAAATCACCAGCATCAGCTAATTTTAAGCGCTCAAATAATGGGAACGTCCAAGGATACTTGGTTTCTTCCCATGCAAGGTGCACTGAAGCACGACGAATTGCATCAGGGCCTAAACGTGCACCTGGGCGACCTGAGGTCGCTAAGTCAAATGGTAAACCTAGCACCACCACATCGGCATCGATTGCAGTGATGTTTTGCACCATCGGCTGACGTAAAAACGTCATGCCGTTTGAGTACAACGAATGATCTGTGTGGTCAAACAATGTCGACATTGCTTATAACTCTTCTAAATAAGTGTAACCGTTTAAGCCAGTTTGCAGCTCATCTAATACGCTTTGCTGCTCAGTTTCTGGCAATTTAGCTGCCACCAGCTGGGCATAAGACTGCTGGAAGCTTTCTACATCTAAATGCACGTAACGCATCATGTCAGCAACGGTATCACCTTCGTTAATCTCGGTGATTTGCGCCTGACCTTGTTCATCCATTTTTATGATTGCACTGTGCGTGTCGCCAAATAAGTTGTGCATATCACCTAAAATTTCTTGATATGCACCTACTAAGAAAAAGCCCATTAAATAAGGTTTTTCTTCGCTAAATGCAGGTACTGGCAATGTGCTTTCAATACCTTGACCGTCTACATAGTGCTCCATAGCACCGTCTGAGTCACAGGTAATATCAAGTAACACAGCACGCTTTTGTGGTGCTTCTGTTAAACCACTTAAAGGCAGAACCGGAAACACTTGGTCAATGCCCCATGCATCAGGTAATGACTGGAACAATGAAAAGTTCACAAAAAACTTATCTGCTAATCGCGCATTTAATTCATCAATAATTGGGCGATGAAAACGGTTTTTGTTATCCATGTGTTTGTTAAGCTCATAACATACACGTAAGTTAACTTGCTCCGCCCATGCTCGCTCAGTTAAATCTAATAAACCAAGTGCAAACTGATTATGTGCCTCAGCTAAATCGCCTTGGCTATCATGATAGATTTCGATTAATGCACGGTCATCATTGTCATCACTTAACTGCTGCCATGATGTCCACATATTTTTTAATAAAAGTGGTGCATCAGCGGCTGGCGCTTGAATGTCTTCTGGTACATAGCTTTCGGTGCCAATAACATTTGAAATCAATACGGCATGGTGCGCTGTTAATGCACGACCTGACTCAGAAATAATGCGCGGCATTGGCTGCTCATATAACTTACAGGTGTCACCAATGGTGTATACGATGTTATTAGCATATTCACTTAGGCTGTAGTTCATTGAGTTATGAGACTGGCTACGAGTGCCATCGTAATCAACCGCTAAACCGCCGCCCACATCTAAGCAATCAATTTGTGCACCTAACTTGCGTAACTCGCAGTAAAAACGCGCAGCTTCGCTCACACCTAAACGCACATCACGGATGTTTGCCATTTGCGAACCTAGGTGAAAGTGTACAAGTTGGATCAAATCGAGTTGATCAGATGCTTTTAAGCGATTAACCACGCTCAATACTTGCGATGCAGATAAACCAAATTTTGATTTTTCGCCACCGCTTGCTTGCCATTTACCCTTACCTTGCGATGCTAAGCGTACGCGAATACCAATGCGTGGTTTTACATTTAACTCTTTTGCTTGGCTAAGCACCATGTCTAGTTCAGATAGTTTCTCGAGTACAATGTAAACCTTATGGCCTAGCTTTTCGCCAATCAGTGCTAAACGAATGTATTCTTGGTCTTTGTAGCCATTACATACAATCACCGCACTGGTTTTTTCAGCCATTGCTAATACGGTTAATAGCTCAGGCTTACTGCCCGCCTCTAAGCCCAATTGCTTCTTTTCAATATCAGCTTGGCTTGCAACAATTTCTTCAACAACTTCGCGTTGTTGATTTACTTTAATTGGGTAAACAAGCAAATAATCTTTCGGGTAACCATAGTTTTCAATTGCTGTATTAAATGCCTGACACAAGCTATGTACACGATGATGTAAAATTTGTGGAAAACGAACCAACGCAGGCAAGCTTAAGCCTTTGTCTTGTAATTGCTGTGCGATATCGATTAGTGCAATGGTTTGCTCTGGGGCATGGGCCTTTGGCGCAACATACACATCACCTTGATCATTAATACCAAAGAAACCTTGGCTCCAATGACGAACATTGTAACTCGTGCGAGCTTGTTCTAGTGATGTTGTTTCTTTCATCTATCTTTCTCTTTATTTTAGTAATGCCAAAATTGGCAAGCGGTAATTGCGCGCATTAAAAGAAAAATAGTGATTCAAGTCCAACAAGAATTTTTACTCGTAACGAGTGATTTTTGATGTGAAAAATTAATCGTTTATCGACTAATAATTTTAAAGTCTAAACAGACAGTTAAACTTTGGTGCTTAAGGGATAACTTTGTTTATTTCATCTGCTTTAGTAGAGCTTGAACCAAGCTGCCGCCATGCCTCATACTGCTCATTATTTACCCAGGTAATCCCGATATATTCCTGCCAATGTTGAAAATCTTTCGAGCGATACCTTTCAAGCCCACAACCCCCTGCTGCAAACGCTGTTCGACAAAGCTTTACTGTAAGGTATGTGCCATCATAGCTAAGTTGTGTTCGTTCTTCAGAACAGTAACTCATAAGGCGAGTAGGAAATGTAACAATGACTCTGGAGGTTATCTTGCCAGCATCATTAAAAACACCACTAAGAGACTGGCATGAGTTTAAGTAAAACTCGGCGTTATCAATAATAAGGTCGGGTTGTTTGTTTTGTAGCTGTTCAGGTATTGTGTGTTTTTTATCACACGCAATGAGCAGCAAAGCTATAAAAAGCCACATGACCTGCAAGGATTGTTTAGTAATAACGTTAACCTCACAAAAACAAAGCTTTAAATAGCTCTCACAATTACTGATTAAGTCCCAGTTCCATAAATAAACTTTGCGGGCTGTCAGTATAGTTGCCAAATGGACCACAACGATGAAAGCCTAAATTTTCATACAAACTAATTGATTCAGTTTGCTTAGGACCCGTTTCAAGACGAATTAGCGGGATTTGTTGTTCACCAGCATGATGCAATAAGATTTGCATAATTCGGCGAGACAAACCTTTACCTCGATAACTAGGTTTCACATACAGGCGACGGATTTCGCCGTACGGTGGGTTGCCTTCTTGCATCACAATCGCTCCGCAGGCAACAATACCATCTTCATTTTTTAAACCTATGGCGTAAACATTAGGCTCAGCCAACTCTTCAACACTTAATGATTGAGCTGTAGCTACGGGGTATAAAGAGTTAATGAGTCGGTCTATATCAGCAAACACGTTTACTACTTCTGGATCATCTGGATTTAAATCGACTAACTGCATAAAACTCCCATTTTTATATGTCTTTTTTGTTAATGATGTTAATAATAGTATCGGATATTAGTGTGATCCTCTACTGTTGTTTTCATTATTCGTTTTTATAGGTACTATCAGACAGTCATGGTATCGCTTAGTTCATCCCGATGTAACTGAAAATACGTTCAAATGATAAAAAACAACGTTTAACGTGAGTAGCCTTGCGGGTTGCCTAGCAGGTTAGTTGTAACTAAAAATCAATGTTCCGTAAATTAAGTTTACATTAGAATTTTTCGCTAACTTAAGACATTAATACCAGTGAGGCGGTATTGCTTAATATCTAAACAATTCACTTCACAATGATTTGTTAACAAACTAACTCACCTTAACCTCTTAAATTAATCAGTATGCCTGCTTGCTACAATTTTGCTCAATAAACACTTTGTTACGGAAAAAGACTGTTCAAACATATTGAAAACCCTATACTGCAAACAAGAAGAAATAAGATGAGGTTATCTCGTGCAGTTTACTCAAGGTATGGAATACTTCTTTTCTGGCTTTAAACTAATTAGCCAAAAGGGGTTAAAACGTTTTGTACTTATTCCTTTATTAATCAATATCCTGCTTTTTGGTAGTTCGCTGTTCTTTTTGTACGGCTGGCTAACTGATGGCTTTGCTTACATGAACTCATTGCTACCAGAATGGCTGAGCTGGCTTGAATGGTTAATGTGGCCGATTGCTGTGCTTGTCATTTTATTTAGCTACAGCATGCTCTTTACCGTTATTACGAACTTTATTGCAGCCCCATTCAACGGCTTGCTCAGTGAAAAAGTCGAACTTTACCTGACAGGTCAAAAAGTCAACGATGATGGTCTGCTTGATACAATGAAAGATGTGCCACGCATGCTAGGCCGAGAATGGACAAAACTTTGCTATTACCTGCCGCGCGCTATAGGCTTTTTTATTCTACTATGGATTTTACCTGTGATTGGGCAAGTTTTATGGGTGCTATTCACCTGTTGGATGTATGCTATCCAATACGAAGATTATGCCTTTGATAACCATAAAATTAGTTTTAATGCCATGAAAGATGACTTAAAACAAAAGCAAACCTTATCATATGGCTTTGGTTTAGCAGTGATGCTCTTAACAGCAATCCCCATTGTAAACCTTATTGTTATGCCGGTTGCTGTATGTGGTGGAACCCGGTTATGGGTTGAAAATTACCGCAGTAAATACCGCTCATAACTTTAACCACGTAAAGCTGATTTCAAATAAAAAAGGCCAATCGAATTGCGATTGGCCTTTTTTAATTTCAAATTGATGTTAACTGTAGAGGCTTTGTGGCACCTTAGTTACATTTAAATGAACGGTCACTTCTTCACGATCATGATATAAATGTTTTGCTTGTAACTCGTAACTTACACCGTACTTTTCAAGCTCTTCTTTAATCATTTTTAAGCATTCATAGACACTGTCAAAACGCTTCTTCATCGGCAGCTTTAAGTTGAAAATCAGCTCGCGGGCATAAGCATTTACTGCCCAGTCAATCATAAGATTCGTTACTTTAGCTGGCTTTTCTACCATGTCGCACACTAACCAGTCGATATTGCGCTTTTCAGGGCGATATTTAAAACCATCGACTCTAAAGTGTTTAACCTGCCCTGTTTCCATTAAATCATCATTCATTGGACCATTATCGATAGCGCTAACAAACATTCCACGGCGTACTAGCTGATAAGTCCAACCTCCTGGGCACGCACCTAGGTCAACACCACGCATGCCTGGTTGCATGCGCTCTTCAGCTTCATGAGGTGGAATGAATACATTAAATGCTTCATCTAATTTAAGTGTAGAGCGGCTCGGTGCATCACTTGGCATGCGTAATCGCGGAATACCCATAAAAAATGGCGAATTATTAAATGTATACGAATACCCCACATAAGCGCTGTTATTAGCTAAAAATAACACATGCATGACAGGTTTTTTCTGGGCAAGTTCACGTGTAACCTTTGCACGTTTTTCAAGCGACTTTTTAAGTGGTGTCGAAATCTTTTTGCAGAACTTAGAAAGCTCTTTACCTTCGTTGGTGTCGGGTGTTTCTACACGTAAGTCACCACACTCAGGAAAGTCAACGGTTGCATCAGCAATGGCACTAACGCGGTCTTCAAGTGGCATATTATCCACTAACGTGCCCGTAAACCACTGGCGGGCAAATACCATATTTTTAAAATCTACTTTTTTTATGATCTCATCGCCGTGGCTTGCATCAAAACATTCGTACACAACAATCCCTGTATTTGGTTTTGTTTTTACGTACCCCGCAAAACCTTGCTCGGCAGCCTGAAAAGTAATTTCAGCAGCGGCATCATTTTCAAAACCACTTCGGCAATAAATAACTACACTCGACATAGATACCCCTTAAAACTTATATCGTGCGGCTTGAACTAACAAAATAGCCCAACCAATAATAAAACAAACGCCGCCAATTGGGGTGATAGGCCCAAGCCATTTCATGCCCGTTAATGCGAGTAAATACAAACTACCGCTAAATAACACAGTACCTGCAATAAAAAAACCACCAGCCCAAGTCAGGTTCATTCCCCACTTAATTAAGATAGCAATCGCTATAAGCGCAAGACCATGCACCATTTGATATTCAGCAGCGGTTTTAAAAATACCAATTGCGTATTCTGATACGCGACTTTTTAAACCATGGGCAGCAAATGCGCCTAGTATTACAGAGAACATACAAAATATACTGCCTGTCATTAAATACAGTTTGATCATTTTTTCTCTCCAATTAAATTAGCCATAAACTGCACAGCGTAATCCGCAGCCTGCTGTAGGTTTTCTTGTTCTGTAATACCACTTTTTTTACGAGGTTTTAGTGAATGGTCACCATCTCTTAGCCATTTGATTTCTGGCGGGTTAACCATTTTAAGCTCAGCAAGCTCTTGTTGATTACCAAACGTATCGCGTTCACCTTGTAGGACTATAAATGGGCATGGCATATCAACAAAATGTTCTATGCGAAGTTTTTCAGGTTTACCCGGTGGGTGAAAAGGATAACCAAAAGCCACAACGCCAGCAATATTGGCCAAACCTTGCTCAGTACAAAGCATAGAAGCCATACGCCCGCCCATCGATTTGCCGCCAATAAATAGCGGCAACTCTGGCTGATGCTCAGCTAAAACTTCGGCAAAATATGCAAGCAGCTTAGGTGCGCGATCAGGTGGTCTGCGCTTACCTGTCTCTTTAGCAATTTGCATATACTGAAAATCAAACAACGCCACATCAATATTTTGCTGACTAATCAATTTAGCCATTGTTTGCATAAATTCGGAGTCGCTACCTGCCCCTGCGCCGTGGGCAAATATAAATTGTGCACGCGCCTTGCCCGTAGCACTTTTAAACCACTGTAACATGTTAATACTCTTGTTCTTGCTCTACTAAGCTCAGCATCCAGTCTTTGAAGGAAACAATTTTACCAAGCTCTGTTTGTGATTCGCGGATCACTAAATAGTAAGCATTTTTACTTTCTAATGAGTGATTAAATGGAATGACGAGTCGACCCGCATCAATATCGGGCTTTGCTAATACGCTATTACCAATAGCGACACCCTGCCCATGTACCGCAGCTTGCAGCACCATAGACGAGTGACTAAAAATTGGCCCTTGGTTAACTTGCACATTTCGTACGCCAGCTGTTTTCATCCACGTTTTCCAGTTTTTACGGGTCGTATCATGCAATAAGGTATGATTCGCCAAATCACTCGGTTGATTAAGCGGTTTTGGGCCTGTTAACAATAATGGGCTACATAACGGCACTAAGTATTCAGTGTGCAGTTTATAAGTTTGCACCCCACTCCAGTGGCCACGACCATAGTAAATAGCAATATCGACATCGTCAGAAAGTGAATTTTCGTCCTGATCTTGCGCTTTAATTCGCACGTCGATTTCTGGGTGTAATTCATTAAATAAACTAAGTCTGGGTACTAACCATTGAATCGCAAAACTTGGCGTTAAACTTACTGTCAGTGAACCTTTCGCACCTCGTGCTAGCAATTTCTCTGTGGCATCAATCAGCTGGGTAAAAATCTCTTTAATATCCAGAAAGTAACCTTGCCCTTCTTCGGTTAACAGCAACGAGCGATTTTTACGTAAAAACAGTTTTAAGCCTAGATGCTCTTCTAAGGTTTTAATCTGGTGACTCACCGCAGCTTGCGTGACATACAACTCCTCAGCCGCTTTGGTAAAGCTCAGATGACGAGCAGCAGCTTCGAAGGCTTTAAGCGCATTTAAGGGAGGTAAACGACGAGACATAAACACCAAGCTTTGAATTAGTTTTTCTTATGCATCGATTATAGCGACACAAATAAAAAAAGGCGACCTTGGTCGCCTTTTTCGTACTAAAATACTTATACTTATACTTATATCATTATAAATCGCTTGCACTGGTATCGAGTGGTGCAAAGCTCTTAACTAAGTCATCAACCGCTTTCATTTGCGATAAATAACCTTCAAGCTTACTTAGTGCTAAAGCACATGGGCCGTCACATTTTGCTTCATTCGGATTAGGGTGCGCTTCAATAAATAAACCTGCAATACCTAATGCCATGCCACTGCGAGCAAGTTCTGCAGCTTGTGCACGGCGACCATCTGCAGAGTCAGCTCGGCCTCCAGGGCGCTGTAGTGCGTGCGTTGCATCAAAAATTACTGGCGCCATAGGCTTCATGTCATCCATACCAAGCATATCAACCACAAGGTTGTTATAACCAAAGCTAGTACCACGCTCACACAGTGCAACATTGTTGTTGCCCGCTTCATTAAACTTTTTAATGATATGACGCATTTCGTGCGGTGCTAAAAACTGTGGTTTTTTCACGTTGATGATGGCACCTGTTTTTGCCATCGCTACAACTAAGTCAGTTTGTCGAGCCAGGAATGCCGGTAACTGAATTACATCAACAACTTCAGCAACTGGTGCTGCTTGATGTGGCTCATGTACGTCGGTGATAAGCGGCACGTTAAAAGTAGATTTAATTTCTTCAAAGATTTTTAAACCTTCTTCCATACCCGGACCACGGTAAGAGTTAATTGAAGAGCGATTAGCTTTATCAAAAGACGCTTTAAACACGTATGGAATGTTTAGCTTTGACGTTACTTCTACGTAATGTTCAGCAATGCGCATTGCTAAATCACGTGATTCAAGTACGTTCATACCACCAAACAAAACAAATGGTTTGTCGTTGGCTAATTCAATCTCGTTAATTTTAATTAACTGGTTGTTCATTTCTATTCCTTAGGGTGCAACAGCTTGTAGCATTAATCCACAAATATAAGCCATGTAAGTACCTACACCATAGCCCAAAACAGCAAGTAATACACCTACTGGCGCAAGTGACGGATGGAATGCTG
This sequence comes from Pseudoalteromonas sp. APAL1, assembly GCF_021532475.1. Lineage (NCBI taxonomy): Bacteria > Pseudomonadati > Pseudomonadota > Gammaproteobacteria > Alteromonadales > Pseudoalteromonadaceae > Pseudoalteromonas > Pseudoalteromonas sp. APAL1. The sequence goes on from NZ_JAKGAW010000012.1 coordinate 97,585, forward strand.
ATGCAACAACGGGTGCTGATGCTGCGCCACCTACATTTGCTTGAGAGCCTACTGCCATATAAAACAGTGGTGCTTTAATTAGTTTCGCGACAATAAGCATTAAGCTTGCATGGGTAATCATCCAAATCACACCCAGTACAAAATACATTGGTGAGTCAAAAATCGCGGTAATATTCATGTGTAAGCCAATTGAAGCAACAAGGATATATAAAAAGCTTGATGCTACTTTTGAAGCGCCAAAAGCTTCAATATGACGAACTTTAGTAAACGATAAACTAATACCAATTGTGGTTGAGATAACGATTAACCAAAAGAATTTACTGTTTAAACTATACTCTTGCGCCCAAGGGAAGTTAGCGCCAAAAAACGGACCTAAAAAGTCGGCACAAAAGTGCGCAAGGCCAGTAATACCAAAGGCAATAGCAATGATCGTCATGTAATCATTTAAGGTTGGCATACGTGCATGCTCTGCGTGATATTTCTCTACACGCTCTTTAAGCTCTTCAATCGCACGGGTATCTGCACCCGTTTTTGCATCAATCGCTTTATGATTTGCAGCCATTAATAGCAATACGGCCATCCATAAGTTTGCCACAATCACATCAACGGTAACCATTGCAGAGAAGATGTCGCCGCCTACTTCAAACATTTCTTTCATTGAAGCTTGGTTTGCACCACCGCCAATCCAACTACCAGCAATGGTTGTCATACCGCGCCAAACCGCATCAGGGCCATGACCGCCAACGGCCTCTGGGTACACTGCACTCATCACTAAAATAGCAAGCGGTCCGCCAATAACAATACCCATAGTACCCGTTAAGAACATAATTAGTGCTTTTGGACCAAGATTAAGAATTGCCTTTAAATCAATACTAATAGTAAGCAATATCAAGCAAGCTGGCAGTAAATAACGTGATGCCACAAAATAAACATTTGAAGAGTGGCCATCAACAATACCAAAGGTATTGAGTAACGAAGGTAAAAAATAACAAAGTAGTAATGCGGGTACATACTTATAAAATTTTTGGCAGGCAGCATTATTACTGTGAGAGGTTTTAAAAATAAACCCCAAAATAACGGCAAGCAAACCAAGTACGACTGCGTCATTGGTAATTAGCGCACTGTGGGCGTCAGTCATAAATGTTCCTTTAAATTAGTGGTGTGTATTATTATTGTCTTCTATTTCAGCAATTTGGTGCTGAATTATTTCAATAGCAGGATCATCTGGGCATTCATTCACAAAATACTGAAGATCATCTCTTGCCATTTTTGGGCAATCTAACTGATTAAGAAGATAACCCCGATCACGACGCTCATAAGGGTCATCCCCTAATAATTCCATGAGCATCTCTACACAATGAAGTGCATGACCAAATTTACTTTCGCTGATAAACGACCATTTTTGTTGAGCTAGGTAAAGCTTATATAGCTCTTCATCAAATACTAGCTCCAGCGGCTCTTGTTCATCACCATTTTCTTCGCACGCGTTTTCTGGGGTAATATACCAACTTTGTTGGCCTGTACTAGGCTCAATTAAGTAGCCCTCTTCATCACTTATACCTACATGTACATGCACTTCTCCTTGACTCAAGGTAACACTCGCGTCAAGTTCAGCATGCTGTATTAAGTGGCAAAGTAAAATAGCCAACGTTGTTTGTGTGCCACTACGCATAGTAATCGTATAGCGAAAACTATTTAATGTATATTCGGGGACTTTTAAACTAGAAACACTAAATAACCAGTGTTGATAAAACGTATCGAGTAATTTATCAAGACGTTCGTGCGGCTCTTTTATTTCAGAACAAAAAGTAGCTACCGTGTCTTCAAGTTGATTTAGTGTCTCGTAGCAAGCCGATAAATCTACTTGCGGATCCCACTTTAATTCAGCATCAATACAACGATAAAGCACTTTAGATGAATATGCATCGAAGGCTTCATCTTGATAGGATTCATTTTGATCTTCAAACCAAGGAATGGTCATTTATACTGCAACATCTATTTCAAAAAAGAGCAGCTAGTTTACCTACTTTTGACCTAAGTTACCAATACTGAGCGATGAGATACAAAAAAGCGGTACGATGGCGCACGCCATCAAAATACCGCTTAGAGATTCTTACAGAAGAAGTGCTGTTTTAGCAGAAGCTAAATAGCCAATTGCTAATAAGATGACTGTGGTGATCGCAAGTAAAGCGACTTTCATACCCTGTGCGCTTTGTTTTGCTGCAACAACGCCAAGTACAATGTAAAGGATCACTAGAATGATCTTTTCTAATAACCACGATTGCTCTAGAGGGTTAAAGCCCGCCATAACAATTAATGCAACGGCTGATCCAAGTAATAAAGTGTCGATACTATGACTACCAATAAACACCACTTTATTTTTTGCTAAAGCGCCCGTCTTTAAACGTGAAAAAGAGCGAACATAAAATAATACTATACTCAACACGGCAAATAACATGTGAGTATGCTTTACTGCTAAATAATCCATACGACCCTAAACTTGTTTTAATTAATCTGGATAACGTACAAGTACGTCTTCTAATTCTTGAACGCGTTCATTAAACACATCAATCAACTTGGGATCAAATTGTTTACCCTTTTGTGCGTTTATTTCTTTTATAACATCATCAAGCGACCAAGGCTCTTTATAGCAGCGCTTATGACGAAGTGCATCATACACATCTGCAAGTGCAACAATTCGGCCAGCTATAGGAATATCTTGCCCTTTTAAACCTTTTGGATACCCTGCACCATCCCAACGCTCGTGATGCGATAAAGCAATAGTAGCTCCAACGTTAACAATTTCTCGTTTAGAGTCTTTCAAAATACTATGGCCTTTTTCAGCATGCTGCTTCATCACACACCATTCATCATCCGTCAGTGGTCCAGGTTTGTTTAATATAGAATCTGGGATACCTACTTTACCAACATCATGAAGTGGCGCTGCAAGGCGAATTAACTCTGCTTCTCGTTTGTCTAAGCCATAGCCTATCGCCAGCTCATAACAAATATGCGATACACGTTTTACGTGGTTGCCTGTTTCTGTTGAGCGTTGTTCGAGTGCTTCGCTTAGCCTAAACACTAGCTCTTGTTGTGTTGCTTCTATTTCTGATTGTAGTTGCACATTTTCGTAGGCTAACTGTACATTTTGCGAAAAAATTTCGATTAGATGGCGCTGTGTGTCGGTAAGGTGTTTTGGAATACCTGATATAAATAACATTGAGTTATGATTGAACTCACTGCAACAATAGGCAAATAAGTAGTTTTCTCGATAAACAATGGTTTTTTCTTTTAAAGCTTGTTGGCAGGCTTGCAGTTGCTCATCATTAAGCACATCTTCAATCGCCTTACCCTCACTGCGTTCAAACTCACCACTGCCCGAAAACACCACTAGCTTCTTTTGGTTATCCTGCGGGTTACTAGCCACTAAACTTGTTGAATACATTGCTTGGTCAACCGTACCGAGCAAAGAAGTAAGCTGCTGCATTACACCTTCGATAAAGCTCTCAAGTGAGTGAGTAGAAAAAATATCGCGTGATGCTTTAATGATTTTTTCAAGACCCAAGCGTGACTGCTCAATCGATAAAATGTCTCGATACGACCGTAAACTCGACATCACTACCGTAAACAGCTTTTGTGCTGTTAATTCTGTTTTCGACTTATAATCGTTGATATCAAAATTGACTATTACTTGTCGCTCTGGGGCTTGGCCCGGTTGACCTGTTCTTAGGATGATTCGGATATGATTGTTTTTAGCAGTTTCACGGATAAATTTAGCAACCTTTAAGCCGGCATCATCCGTTTCCATAACAACATCAAGTAACACAATTGCCGCATCAGGATGCTCTTGTATAACTTGCTTTGCCTCTTCCCCAGAATAAGCACTTATAAATTCAAGACGCTTGTCTTGAAATTCGAAGTCACTCAACGCAAGCTTTGTTACGGCGTGTACTTCTGGCTCATCATCAACCACGATGACTTTCCAACTACCTTGGAGCACTTCATTTACTTCATCAAGTGCTTCATCCGAAAACAAAAAATCATCCATTATAAGGGATCCTCAAAGGCTATGTACGCACAAGCCTTTTTGTTATTATTTAGGCCATTGTGCAAGTGTTACACGGTCATTACCGCCAAGATCTTTAATTGTAAGTATATGGCTATACGACATTTGTGCAAAAAAATCTTGAACTTTTGCCCGTTGCTGGTAGCCATGTTCAATTAAAAGATAGCCATTTGTTGCTAAATAGTCACGCGCCATAGTAATTATTTGTTTGATGTCAGCCATCCCGTCATCATCTGCGACTAATGCTGATAAAGGTTCAAAGCGCACATCTCCACGGCTCAAATGGTCATCATCATGTTCAATATACGGCGGATTGCTGACAATTAGGTCAAACTTTTCTTTTTTTACTGCACTAAACCAATTACTCAATGCGAAATGAGCATTGTGAATGTTTAGCCGTTGTTTATTTTCTTCAGCTAGTGCGACTGCATCAGCGACCCTATCGACACCAGTAACCTGCCAAGTTGGCATTTCGCTGGCTAGCGCAAGGGCAATAGCCCCTGTCCCAGTGCCTAAATCAAGCACCTTAGCACTTGCTGGTAATTCTAAACCTAAAGCATATTCAACTAAGGTTTCGGTATCAGGTCTTGGGATCAAGGTTGTTGGATTGACCTTTAAAGGAAGGCTCCAGAATTCACGAAAGCCTACAATATGAGCAACTGGCTCGCCGTTTAAGCGGCGCTGGCATGCTTGTTCAAAAGCAAGTTGTTGTTGTTCGGTAAGTTGTTTTTCTGGCCAAGTGAATAAATAACTGCGGGGTTTATCAAGAATGGATAATAACAATACTTGCGCGTCAAGCTTGGCGCTGTCACTGCTAGGCGTTAATAACGCCGTCGCAGTAACAAGTGCTTGTTCTATGCTTTGCGGCACGATTATTCATCGCCCATCGCAGCAAGTAAGTCAGCTTGGTGTTCTTGCATTAGTGGCTCAATGACACAGCCTAAATCACCTGCAACCACTTCATTTAAACGATAAAGTGTTAAGTTAATACGGTGATCTGTAATACGACCTTGTGGGTAGTTGTAAGTACGGATACGCTCAGAGCGGTCACCACTGCCCACTAAGTTACGACGTTCTGACGCCTCAGCCGCTTGACGCTTTTCATCTTCAGCTTGTTGTAAACGTGCACCAAGTACAGACATCGCTTTAGCACGGTTTTTATGCTGTGAACGTTCATCCTGACACTCTACAACCACACCTGTAGGAATGTGAGTAATACGAATTGCTGAATCTGTTTTATTTACGTGCTGACCACCAGCACCCGATGCACGGAACGTATCGACTTTAATATCTGCAGGGTTAATCTCAATTGCTTCTGCTTCAGGAATTTCAGCCATCACTGCCACGGTACAAGCAGATGTATGAACACGACCTTGCGATTCAGTCTCTGGTACACGTTGAACACGGTGAGCACCCGATTCAAACTTCAGCTGACCATACACGCCTTCACCAGAGATGTGCGCGATGACTTCTTTATAACCGCCATGTTCACCTTCGTTAGTACTTACTACTTCAACTTTCCACTTTTTAGTTTCTGCGTAGCGGCTATACATACGGAATAAATCACCGGCGAAAATAGCAGCTTCATCACCACCGGTACCAGCACGAACCTCTAAATAGACATTATTATTGTCTTTCGGGTCTTTTGGTAACATCAGAATTTGGATTTCGTCTTCTAATTCGGTAATTTGTGCTTTTGCTTCTTTATATTCTTCTTGCGCCATTTCACGCATGTCAGGATCAGAGTCTTTTAGCATCTCTTCAGCCGTAGCAACATCATCTTGTGCTTGTTGATAGGCTAAAAACGCTTTTACGATTTCTTCTAATTCTGAGTATTCTTTAGATAAGGCACGAAAGCGATTTTGGTCGCTGATCACAGAGGGGTCGCTTAGCAGCGCTTGCACTTCCTCATAACGCTCAACTAAGGTTTCTAATTTTCTATAAACAGACTCTTTCATTTAACGACTATTCCTGATCAATACCTAACATTTTCTTTAATTGGCTTAACTCGGCTGCTTCACCTTTTTTAGCAGCATCTTGAATGGCACGGGTAGGTGCGTGCATCAAGCGGTTGGTCAGTTTATTTGCCAACTCGAGTATAACTTTTTCTGCCTCTTTGCCTGCTTGCAGCTGACTGAGGGCTTTTTCAACAAGTTCTGACTTTATATCTTGTACATCGTTGCGATAATGGCGAATCAAATCCACCGAATCGAGTGAACGCAACCACATAGCAAATTCATCGGTACGAGAGCGAATAATGGTTTGCGCTTGTTCGGCGGCCTGCTCTCGGGCGGCGATATTCTCGCTTACTATGGCTTGTAAGTCATCAACTGAATACAAATAGGCGGCATCTAATTCGCCTACTTGACTCTCGATATCGCGTGGCACTGCAATATCTATAAATAACATTGGTTTATGGCGACGCTTTTTTAGCGCTTGCTCTACCACCCCTTTACCAATAATAGGTAAGGTACTAGCCGTTGAACTAATTACGATGTCCGCATCATGAAGGCGCTCAGGTAGCTGGGCAAGTGCAATCACATCCGCGTTGACATCGCTGGCAAGGGTCTTAGCACGTTCAATAGTTCTGTTGGCAACAGTAATTTTTTGCGGATTATTTTGGTACAAATGTTTAGCAACCAACTCTATTGTTTCACCAGCACCAATAAGCAGTACATTGGTTTTATCTAACTTGCCATATATGTGCTTTGCTAAATTAACCGCTGCGTAGGCAACCGAAACAGCGCTGGCACCGATATCGGTTTCAGTACGAACCTGCTTTGCTACTGAAAAGGTTTTTTGAAACAAGCGATCGAAGGTTACACCGATTGCATCGTGAGTCTTTGCATTGTGATAGGCTTGCTTTATTTGCCCTAAAATTTGTGGCTCACCAAGCACCAGCGAATCTAAACCACAAGATACTCGCATTAAATGATTAATGGCTTCGGTACCTTCGTGATAATAGATATTGTTGCTCAGTTCTTGTTCATCCAAACCATGGAAACTGGCTAACCAGTGCAACAAGGTTTGGGAATTACGCTCGGCAAGGCTACAATAGATTTCAGTTCGGTTGCAGGTCGAAACAATGACCGCTTCATTGAAATGCGCATGGCCACTTAATTGTTGTAACGCCTCAGACATTTGCTCAGGCGAAAACGCAACTTTTTCGCGTAATTCTACGGATGCGGTTTTGTGATTTATACCAAGTGCTACGATGGTCATATGTACCAAATATTGCTAAGCCCAGCTGTAAAGGCATTAATTTTACCAAAAATCAGCGGAATATGGAAAGTAAGGAACGACATTTGATTAAACAATATTTGATTTTATTCATATTTTTTTTATTTATCAGCGGTTGTGCGCAAAAAATTTCAACGGTTGATTACATTTACCCTGATTGGAAAACCCGCCTAGACCAACAGACCCAGTGGCAAGTACAAGGTAAAATGGCGTTTATCAGTACCGAGCAACGCCAATCAGCCAATTTAAATTGGCAACATGATGAACGCAACAGTGACATGGTTTTAACTAGCTTTATTGGCACACGCATTCTGTCGTTACAGCAAAACCCTCAAGGTGCTGTTTTAGAGTATGACGGCGACACCTACACAGATCAGGATGCATCTAGACTACTTTACCGGTTAACAGGCTTTTCAATTCCATTAGATAATGCCGCAAAATGGCTAAAAGGTACTGCACAGAATGAGCAAGCATCATTCGATGAACAAGGTCGTTTAAAAACACTGCTTTGGCAAGCAGAGAATGGTCAACAATGGCACATTACCTATGCAAATTACCGCAAGCAAGATGGTTATTGGTTGCCAGAAAAACTGACTTTAAAAAATCAACATATTCGTATTAAAATTCAACTTAATGATTGGCAGTTACATTAATCATGACACACATTTTAAAGCCCCCTTTCACATTAATCGCACCCGCTAAACTAAACCTATTTTTGCATATTAATGGTCGTCGCGATGATGGCTACCATGAGCTTGAAACCTTATTTACCTTTTTAGAATTTGGTGATGACTTAACATTTACAGTGACCCATGAACCCGATATCACTGTCATTGGCGATACAAACGGCATTGCTTTAACAGACAACCTTATATATAAGGCAGCTCGTTTATTACAGCAGCATTGTGGTTGCCAACAAGGTGCGACTATCGAGCTATTAAAACGTTTACCGATGGGCGGTGGTGTTGGTGGCGGTTCATCCGATGCGGCTACGACCCTACTTGCTCTCAATAAGTTGTGGGAGTGCGATTTATCGCTCGAAGAATTAGCTAAACTTGGGGTGACGCTTGGAGCCGATGTACCAGTGTTTATAAATGGCCACACAGCAATTGCTCATGGTATTGGCGAGCAACTAGAAAATGTAGAATTACCGCAAAGTTGGTTTTGTGTAATACATCCTGGGGAGCATGTCAGCACCGCGAAAATTTTTACCCATCCTGATTTAAAACGTGACACACCCAAGTTAAAAGTAGACTGGCAAACGGAAAATTTAGGCAATGATTGTGAGCCTTTGGTTAAAAAGCTCTGCCCCGAGGTTGAAAAAGTCCTGCAGTGGTTGCTAAAATACGCCCCGTCAAAGATGACTGGTACGGGCGCTTGTTGCTTTGCTGAGTTTTCAACCCAGGCACAAGCACAACAAGTTTTAGCTCAGTTACCAGATAAATGGACAGGTTTTGTTGCAAGTAGTGCTACACTTTCACCTGCTCATAAAGCATTAAATGCTCACTTTGCTATGAAGTAACGTACAAGTAAATGTTAACCTGCTTTGGTGTCTACCATAGCCTGTTAGTCCCAAAATTCAGTGCCTGAGGAACCCTACCGTGCCTGACATGAAGCTCTTCGCTGGTAACGCAACACCTGAGCTAGCTCAAAAAGTTGCAAAACGTTTGTATATTGAATTAGGCGATGCTGTTGTTGGCCGTTTTAGTGACGGTGAGATCAGTGTTCAAATTAATGAAAATGTTCGTGGTTCTGACGTTTTCATCATTCAATCAACCTGTAACCCTACTAACGATAACTTAATGGAGCTTATCGTTATGGTTGATGCCCTTCGTCGTGCATCTGCTGGTCGTATCACAGCAGTTATTCCATACTTTGGTTATTCACGTCAAGACCGCCGTGTGCGCTCTGCTCGTGTGCCAATTACTGCTAAAGTTGTTGCAGACTTCCTTTCTAGTGTTGGTGTTGACCGCGTATTGACGGTTGATTTACACGCTGAACAAATTCAAGGTTTCTTCGACGTACCAGTTGATAACGTATTCGGTAGCCCAGTGCTATTAGAAGATATGAAAGAACGCGACTTCGATGACGTTGTTGTTGTTTCTCCAGATATCGGTGGTGTTGTTCGTGCTCGTGCTATTGCGAAGCTATTAAATGACACTGACCTAGCTATTATCGACAAGCGCCGCCCACAAGCAAACGTTTCACAAGTAATGCACATTATTGGTGACGTTGAAGGCCGCGACTGTATCATCGTTGATGACATGATCGATACCGGTGGTACATTATGTAAAGCCGCTGCTGCTCTTAAAGAGCATGGTGCTAAACGTGTATTTGCGTATGCAACTCACCCTGTGCTTTCAGGTAATGCCGCTGAAAACATCCGTAACTCAGTAATTGACGAAGTGATTGTAACTGACTCAATTACCTTATCTGATGAGCTTAAAGCAATTGATAAAATCAAAGTGCTTACGCTTGCAGATATGCTTGCTGAAACAATTCGTCGTATCAGCAATGAAGAATCTATCTCAGCGATGTTTGAACACTAATCAACAACGCGAAGATATTCAAAAAGCACCGTCTAGGTGCTTTTTTTGTAGTCGTTATTTATTTTCCCCGAAAGGGGTGGTATGATAGCGCGCCTTTTGGCTGGGGACCTTGGTCGCAAAGGCCCTAAGACTATTAATTATTGGAGACATTATGTCAACTTATACATACAATGCAGAATTACGTACAGAAACAGGTACTGGTGCGAGCCGCCGCCTACGCCGTGAAGATAAAGTTCCTGCAATCCTTTACGGTGCTGACAAAGAAGCTGCATCTATCGTTCTTGCACACAAAGATATGATCAAAGCGCAAGAAGACGAAGGTTTCTACACGCACATCCTTACTTTAAACATCGGTGGCGAGTCAGTTGAAGCTATCCTTAAAGATATTCAACGTCACCCATTCAAGCCTAAGATCACTCACTTAGACTTCCAACGTGTAGATGCTTCTCACAAACTTCACACTAAAGTGCCAGTACACTTCATCGGTGAAGAGAAAGTAACTAAAGCAGGTAACACTGTTGTTCACCAATTAACTGAAATCGAAATCACGTGTCTTCCTAAGTCACTTCCTGAGTTCGTTGAAGTTGACGTTGCAGGCTTAGTAGCTGGTGATTCAATCCACCTTTCTGACCTTAAACTACCAGCAGGTGTTACATCTGTTGAGCTAGCTAAAGGCGCAGACCACGATCAGTCAATTGTTACTGTTAAAGCTAACAAAGCTGCTCCTGCTGAAGACGAAGCTTCAGAAGACGCTGCAGAATAATTTTTAAGGTGTCAACACCTTGAATTCTATTCAAATGCTTGTGGGCCTGGCTAATCCAGGCCCCGAATACGCAAACACACGCCATAATGCAGGTGCCTGGTTCATCGAAGAACTTGCTGCACGTTATAACTGCACACTCAAACACGATCCTAAATATCATGGCCTAACAGGCAAAGTGATCATTCAAGGCCAAGAATTTAAATTACTGATCCCTACTACTTATATGAATTTAAGCGGTAAGGCGGTGAGTAGTCTCGCTAATTTCTTTAAAATTCCTGTCGAAAATATCCTCGTCGCACATGACGAAATGGATCTCGAACCCGGGATTGCTAAACTAAAAAAAGGTGGCGGTCATGGCGGCCACAATGGTTTAAAAGACATTATCGCGAAAATGGCAAACCAAAAAGATTTCATGCGCCTTCGTATTGGCATTGGTCATCCTGGTCACCGTGAAATGGTTACGGGCTGGGTACTGGGTAAAGCCGCGAAAGAAGACCAAGAAAAAATGGATGCCGCAGTTGACGAAGCAGTTCGTTGTATGGAAATTCTTGCAAAAGATGGTGTGTTAAAAGCACAAAACAGACTACATTCATTTAAACCTTAAATCGTTTATTTGAAATTACACAAGGTATCTTACTATGGGTTTTAAATGTGGCATCGTTGGTTTGCCAAATGTTGGTAAATCAACACTATTTAATGCACTAACTAAAGCGGGTATTGAAGCCGCTAACTTCCCTTTCTGTACCATTGAGCCAAACACTGGCGTGGTTCCGGTTCCTGATGCACGCTTAAATGCGTTAGCTGCTATTGTAAATCCTCAGCGTATTTTACCAACAACGATGGAATTCGTTGATATTGCAGGTCTAGTAAAAGGCGCATCTAAAGGTGAAGGTTTAGGTAATCAGTTCCTTGCAAACATTCGTGAAACTGACGCGATTGGCCATGTTGTTCGTTGCTTTGAAGATGAGAACATCGTACACGTAGCAGGCACTATTGACCCTGCAGATGATATTGATGTTATTAATACTGAGTTAGTACTAGCCGATATGGATAGTGCCGATAAAGCACTTGTTCGTAACGCTAAAAAGGCAAAAGGCGGCGATAAAGACGCTAAAGAGCAAAATGCAGTACTTGAAAAGGTAAAAGCACACCTTGATGAAGGTTTAACTCTTCGTTCATTAGAGTTAACAAAAGAAGAAAAAGCAGCAATTAAGCCACTTAACTTCTTAACGATTAAACCGACTATGTACATTGCAAACGTTGCTGAAGATGGTTTTGAAAATAATCCATACCTAGACAAAGTTCGTGAAATCGCTGCTGCAGAAGATGCCGTTGTGATCCCAGTTTGTGCGGCTATCGAATCTGAACTGTCTGAGCTTGAAGAAGAAGACAAGTTAGAGTTTATGGCTGACCTAGGTTTAGAAGAGCCTGGTCTTAACTTAGTGATCCGTGGTGGTTACGAGTTACTTAAATTACAAACTTACTTCACCGCTGGTGTAAAAGAAGTACGTGCATGGACAATTCCAGTAGGTGCAACTGCGCCTCAAGCTGCAGGTAAAATTCACACTGACTTTGAGCGTGGCTTCATCCGAGCACAAACTATCGCTTTTGATGATTATATCGAGTACAAAGGTGAAAGCGGTGCAAAAGAAGCAGGTAAAATGCGCCAAGAAGGTAAAGAGTACATTGTTAAAGACGGCGATGTAATGAACTTCTTATTCAATGTATAAGCAGCTTCGCTGATAAAATTTTAAAAGGCTCGTTACTACGAGCCTTTTTTATTGCTTATCATCTTTTAAACTTGCTACTAACCACCATATCATTTGTCACTCCTAGCTATTTGCTAGATTTAACCGTCTATTCCAAGCAATGGACGCTTATCACGAACTTGGCAAATTGGTATTAGCGCCGATACAGCCAAACATAATTTGACAAAGGATTAAGGTTTTTTAGTGCTGGATTGTTCCGCTGTTAGTTGATTTACTACCAAACCACGTCTTTACTTAAAGAAACAAAGATCGAAATCGAGTGCTCTTTTAGCTGCAATCACTTTAAGAAATAAGTTCTTTTGTTGTTTTTAACAAGCAAACATCCTATAAAAAGAAATTATCTATTTTTGTTGCTTGATTTTTGTTTGAAAATCAAGCAACTTAAAATCAGTATTTAAACAGTTACAAAACACATTGCAGTTTTAAATTGGTAAATAGCAGTCAAAAAAACAGCAATTCAAATGAAATTTAGCCACTTAGCTTAATTTTAATGCAAACAAACACTGATAAGCGTTTTTTTGCAAAAAAGGTATTGACGGATTTAGGTCATATCAGCATAATACGCCCCGCACTCAGCGATGAAGTGCTAACAAAAAAGATGGCTAAGTAGCTCAGTTGGTTAGAGCACATCACTCATAATGATGGGGTCACAGGTTCAAATCCCGTCTTAGCCACCATTCTTTCTTGTTGCTCAATGAAGAGTTTAAAATAACTACCAGTACTTTTAGTACGAATGATGCGGGAGTGGCGGAATTGGCCGATGTCTTGATTAAGACGCTGGATTTAGGTTCCATTACTATAGACTTGCATCACACTATGTGCGGGAGTGGCGGAATTGGTAGACGCGCTGGATTTAGGTTCCAGTAACTTCGGTTGTGAGAGTTCAAGTCTCTCCTTCCGCACCATGTTCTTGATAAGAACTAAAACTATCAAGCTTTTGTTGGGATATCGCCAAGCGGTAAGGCAGCAGGTTTTGATCCTGCCATTCCCAGGTTCAAATCCTGGTATCCCAGCCACGATGGCTAAGTAGCTCAGTTGGTTAGAGCACATCACTCATAATGATGGGGTCACAGGTTCAAATCCCGTCTTAGCCACCATTCTTTATTTAGAATGGCTCTGCAGGAGTTTAAGCTGCACTCAATGAAGAGTTTAAAATAACTACCAGTACTTTTAGTACGAATGATGCGGGAGTGGCGGAATTGGTAGACGCGCTGGATTTAGGTTCCAGTAACTTCGGTTGTGAGAGTTCAAGTCTCTCCTTCCGCACCATGTTCTTGATAAGAACTCAAACTATCAAATTATTCTTTGTTGGGATATCGCCAAGCGGTAAGGCAGCAGGTTTTGATCCTGCCATTCCCAGGTTCAAATCCTGGTATCCCAGCCACTTTCTTAAAGTGACGAAGAATGCTCAATGAAGAGCTTAAAATAACTACCAGTACATTTAGTACAAATGATGCGGGAGTGGCGGAATTGGTAGACGCGCTGGATTTAGGTTCCAGTAACTTCGGTTGTGAGAGTTCAAGTCTCTCCTTCCGCACCATGTTCTTGATAAGAACTCAAACTATCAAATTATTCT